>NZ_JBHWGV010000048.1:47340-64433 GCF_042732955.1 Kitasatospora sp. NPDC059747
GGGGCGCGCGCGGGTCGCCTCTCGTGGGCGGGGCCGCTGAGCTGCGGCCCGCCGGCCGGGCGCCGCCCCCCCCCCCGGGGGGGGGGCCCCCCCCCCCTCCGTCGTGCTCAGCCCGCGGCGGCGACGCCCGCCTCGCCCATCGCGCCGATCCGCCCGAGCAGGTCGACGATCCGGGACTGGACGTCCGCGCTGGTCGAGCGCTCGGCGAGGAACAGCACCGTCTCGCCGGTGCGCAGCCGGGGCAGCTCGCGCGGGTCGAGGTCGACCGAGGTGTAGACCACCAGCGGGGTCCGGTGCAGCCGGTCGTTGGCGCGCAGCCAGTCCAGCAGGCCGACCCGGCGGCGGCGGATCTGGAGCAGGTCCATCACCACCAGGTTGGGCTGCACGCTGCTGGCCCGGGAGACGGCGTCGTTCTCGTCCGTCGCGTGCTCGACGTGCATGCCGCGCCGCTCCAGGCTGTTGATCATCGCCGAGGCGATGTCCGGGTCGCTCTCGACCAGCAGGACGCGCGGGGCGTGGTGCTCGCCGTCGCGCGGCGCGAGGGCGCGCAGCAGCACGGCCGGGTCGGCGCCGTACGCGGCGTCCCGGGTGGCCTGGCCGAGGCCGGCGGTGACGAGCACCGGCACCCGGCTGTTGAGCGCCGCGGTGCGCAGCGACTGCAGGGCGGTGCGGGTGATCGGGCCGGTCAGCGGGTCGACGAAGAGCGCGGCGGGGAAGCCGGCGACCTGGGCGTCGACCTCCTCGCGGGAGCGGACGATCACCGGGCGGTAGCCGCGCTCCTGGAGGGCCTGCCTGGTGGCCGGGTCGGGCTCGGGCCACACCAGCAGCCGGCGCGTGCCCTGCTCCTCGCCGGCGGGCTTGTCCAGGTTCACGCTGCCGCCCGCGGGCAGTTCGGCGATCGCGGCGCGCGGGGCGGTGCGGGCCTCGGCCGGGACGGCCGGTACCGGCGGGGGGCCGAGCGGGCGCGGCGGGGCGAGCTCGCCGAGGCCGGTGCCGACCGGTCTCGGGGCGGAGTCCGCAGGGTTCTCCGCGGCCGGCAGGGCCGGGCGGGCGGGCTCCAGCGCGGTAGAGGGCGAAGGCGCGGCGGGCGTCTCCGGCGCGGGGCCGGGCGGCACGGCCAGGCGCCGGCGGCGGCCGGTCGGCGCGGCGGCCGGCTCGGGCAGGGCGGGCGCAGGACCGGCCGGGAGGGCGTGCTCCAGGCCGGGGTAGACGGGGCTCTCGGGCAGGCCGGGCAGGGCGAGACCGCCGGAGGAGTCCTCGGCGGCCTCCCGGGCACGGCGGCGGCGGGGCTTGGTCCCGTCGGTCGGGGTGCCCTCGGCCGGGGTCCCGGAGGCCGGCGCGTCGCCGGTGCCGGGGCCGAGCGCGAGCGGGCCGCGCGCGGCGGGGCGCTCCGGCCGGTGCTCGCCCTCGACCGGGACGGCGTAGGCCGGGCCGGACCGGCCGTCGTCCTTGCCCCACGGGTCGGGCTGCGCGCCGTCCGGCTCCGGCGGGGTCCGGCGGCCGTAGGCGGCGTCGTTGCCGGTGCCGTTCCACTGCTCGGGCACGGCCCGCTCGATCCGCGCCGGGGCGTTCGGCCACTGGTCGGCGGGGGCCTGGCCGTCCATGGCCTGGCCGTCCACGGGCTGGGGGGCGGCGGGCGGCGGGGTCTCGGTGGCGGGCCGGCCGCGGCGTCCGCGTCGCTCGGGGGCGGGTTCCTCGGCGGGCGCGCGGTCCGCCTCGGCGTCCGCGGGGCGGTCGGCGGGCCGGTCGTCCTCGGAGCGGCGGGCCGCGGGCAGCTGGGGGATGCCCGGCAGGTCGGGCAGGACGGCGCTGTCGCCCTCCTTGGGCCGGTCGGAGCGGCCCTCGGCGGCGGCGCGTTCGGCGGCGGCCTTCGCGGCGACCGGGTCCAGCGGCAGCTCGACGACGTACGTGGTGCCGGCCTTGCCGGGCAGCTCGTGCGGCTGGAGCACGCCACCGTGGCGCTCGACCACCGCCCGGGCTATCGGCAGGTGGACGGGGCTGCCGCCGCGTCCGGGGCCACGGATCTCGACCCGGGCGACGTCGCCGCGCTGGGCCGCCGCGAGGACGACCAGCGGCGGCTCGCCGGCGGACGGGGGGGCCGCCGGGCCGCCGGGGGCGGCCAGGCCGGGGGAGGGGGTGGTCGGGGCGTCCAGCGAGAGCCCGACGCCGCTGACGTCGGCGACCAGGTGGGCGACGGCCTGCGCGAGGCGCCGCTCGTCGGCGATCACCTCGACGCCGGCGGCGTGCACCGAGAAGCGCACCCGGCCCGCGCCGACCAGCTCGCCGGCGTCCTCGACGGCCCGCCGGACGATCTTGTCCAGCGCGACCGGCACCCGCCGCTCGGCGTCCTTGCCCTCGCCCTTGCCGTCCTTCGCGTCCTTGCCGTCGGGCTGGGCGGCCTCGCCGGCCTCGGAGCGCTGGTGCGCGAGCACGCCGTCGATCAGCCGGCCGAAGCGCCGGCACTCGTCGGCGAGGCGGCGCAGCGTCCAGTTGGCTTCCGGCCACAACTGCCCGGCGGGGTCGGCGGCGAGCGCGTCCAGGCGCTGGTTGAGCGCGGTCAGCGCGCCGCCGAGCTCGCTCTCCAGGACGGCGGTGAGGTGCTCGTTGCGGGCGACCAGGGCGAGTTCGCGGCTGCGGTCGGTGAAGGTCATCACCGCGCCGACCAGCTGGTCGCCGTCGCGCACGGGGGCGGTGGTGAGGTCGACGGTGACGGGGTGGCCGTCCTTGCGCCACAGCACGGTGCCGCGCACCCGGTGCTTGCGCCCGGAGGTCAGGGTGTCCATCAGCGCGGACTCCTCCAGCTCCAGCGGACTGCCGTCGGCCCGGGAGTGCTGGATCAGCGGGTGCAGCTCGCGCCCGCCGAGCTCGCTCGCGCGGTACTCCAGGATGTGCGCGGCGGCCGGGTTGACCAGCACGCAGCGCCCTTCGAGGTCGACGCCGAGCACGCCCTCGGCCGCGGCCCGCAGGATCATCTCGGTCTGCTTGTGCTGGCGGCGCAGCTCCGCCTCGACGCCGAGCCGGCTGGAGAGGTCCCGGACCAGCAGCAGGAGCAGGTCGCTCGCGGACGGCGAGCGGGAGCCGTCACGGTACGGGTCGTACGGGACGAGCGGGGAGAGCGCGTAGCCGCGGCCCTCGCCGGCGCCGTCGTCGGCGAAGTCGTTGCCGGAGACCTCGACGGGGAGGGTGGTGCCGTCGGTGCGGTGGGCGGTCATCCGGACCGGGCGGTCGAGGGTGTCGGCCTCGCGCGGGGCCGGGCGCATCGAGCCGGGGATCCGGCTGGGATCGAACTCGGGCAGCAGGCCCAGCACGCCCATGCCGACGAGCGAGGTGCCCGGGGCCTGGAGCAGCTGGACGGCCGCGGCGTTGGCATCCACGACGGTGCCGTTGCTGTTCACCAGCAACAACGCGTCGGGCAGGGCGTCGAGTATGGCGGCGAGGCGAGCAGCGCCTCGGATCGGCCTGCTGCTCACGTCGACAGGTCTCCTCGGCTTGGGGCAGCTCCTCCGGAGTCGGCAGTATCTCATTCTTCTTTGCGGTGGGGACGACCCGGCTAGTAACGTTGGCGGTGGTTGGTGCCGAGCCCCACGGGTGTGGCATCATCACAGGCACACGGAGCGCGTCCGCCAAGCGGGTGCGGTCCTTGTGGAGGAGGCTTCGCCTAGTCCGGTCTATGGCGCCGCACTGCTAATGCGGTTTCGGGGTTATTCCTGATCGAGGGTTCAAATCCCTCAGCCTCCGCCAGCCGAAGGGCCCCGCCGACGATCTCGTCGGCGGGGCCCTTCGCATGTCCGGGCATGTCCGGGCACGTCCAGGCGGGGGCGGGCGGGGCCGGAGCAATCGATTTCGTCCTGCGTCGCAGGTCATGTAATGTTGTTCCCGCAACGCCACGGAGACACGTTCACCGGGGCGAGCGCTCATAGCTCAACGGATAGAGCACTTGACTACGGATCAAGAGGTTGCAGGTTCGAATCCTGCTGAGCGCACCAACCTCCGCAAGATCGGGTTCGCCCGGTCCTTGCGCTCATAGCTCAACGGATAGAGCACTTGACTACGGATCAAGAGGTTGCAGGTTCGAATCCTGCTGAGCGCACCAGCAAGAAGCCCCCGGCCGTCGGCCGGGGGCTTCTTTCGTATCCGTAGGG
Source organism: Kitasatospora sp. NPDC059747 (assembly GCF_042732955.1). Classification (NCBI taxonomy): domain Bacteria; kingdom Bacillati; phylum Actinomycetota; class Actinomycetes; order Kitasatosporales; family Streptomycetaceae; genus Kitasatospora; species Kitasatospora sp. NPDC059747. The sequence goes on from NZ_JBHWGV010000048.1 coordinate 51,483, forward strand.
GATGAATCGGCCCGGTTCGGGTACATCCCGTCCTGCCGCCCGGACGACCTCCAAACGGGTGGGACACGGCCCGAAGCCCAGGTGTCGCAGTATGACCGGCTCGGCATCGTGATTCCGTTTTGTCACATCTTGTGCCCAGACTGCCCGCCACCCGGCAGCCGACCGCGAAGGAGAGCCGGATGAGCCGACAGTTCCCCCGCACGGCCGCCGCCCTGGCCGCCTTCGCGGCAGGGCTCCTCATCGTCTGGAACCAGCCCTCGGCGGCCCAGCAGTCCCCCGACACCTGGAGCGCCGAGCAGCGCGCGGTCCTGCCCTCCGGCCTCTCCGTCCGGTTCGACCTCGCCACCTCGCCGGGCTTCGACGCGACCGCCGAACCGGGCGAGCTGGCCGACCGCGCCGGCGGGGGGCGCGCGGCCGGGCTGTACGCGGACGGAACGCGCCCGGGCGACCCGGCCCAGACGTTCCGGATCCACGACGCGCGGCCGCAGGCCGACGGCTCCTGGCGCACGGTCGGCACCCTCCGGCTCACCTTCTCGCGCTCCGTGCGCAACCCCCGGCTGCACGCGAGCGGGCTGGCCGCCCTCGCGACCGGCAAGTCCGGGAGCACCACCACCGCCGCCCGGCTCACCCTCACCGGCGGCAGCCCGAGCGCCCCGGCGCTGGTCAACCGCACCGACTGGCCCGGCTGGACGGTCGACGCCAACACCCTCGCGCCGGCCGGCTCCGACGGCAGCACCGACGGCTCGGGCGGCGCGGCCGCCGAGGGCAGCCTGGAGCTCGCCGGCACGTTCCGCACCGCCGTCTTCCGGGTCGAGCAGCGCAGCACCGCCCGGGCCGGCAGCACCACCGCCCCGCCCGTCCTGCGCCAGGCGTACACCGTCACCGTCGACGAGGACCTCGGCACCGCCCCCCAGGCCTACGGCAACGCCTCGCACGTGGTCTCCGACCTCTTCCTCGGCGCGGACGCCGACCCGTCGGCGCGCCGCGACGCGCGGACCGCCGTCGCGGTGCGGGGCACGACCGACCGGCACAACGTCTGGGCCAACCCCGTGCCGCCCAAGCTCCAGCCCGGCCGCGGCGAGTACCGGGGCGCCGACCCGTCCCTCGGCTTCCCGGCCGAGGCCGCGATCGGCCGCTACTACCGGCTCACCGTCCCGGTGGCCGTCGGCGACCAGCCGGCGACCCTGGCCGGCTGGATCGACTGGGACCACAGCGGGCGCTTCGACCCGGCCCACCGGGTGCAGGCCGAGGTCCAGCCCGGTACGGGCACCGCGACCCTGGAGTGGACCGTCCCCTCCGGCGCCGCGAGCGGCGAGACCTGGGCCCGGCTGCGGATCGCCCGGGACCCGGCCCAGCTGATCGCCTCCGGCGGCTTCGCCGACTCCGGGGAGGTCTCCGACCAGCGGATCAAACTGACCGTCGGGGCCGCCCGGCCCGAGATCGCCGAACCGGTGGACGGCACGGCGACCGCCGACGTCCGGCCGCGGATCCGCGGCGAGGGCGCCGTCGCCGGGGCCTCGGTCGAGGTCCGTGAGGGGGACGCGGCGCTCTGCCGGGCGCGCGTCGAGCGCGGCGGCGACTGGAACTGCCGCCCCGGCGACGCGCTCGCCGCGGGCGGGCACAGCCTCACCCCGGTCGAGACCACCAGCGGCGGCGTGGTGCTGCGCGGCGAGCCCGTGCGGCTCACCGTCAAGACCGCCCCGCCCGCCGCGCCCGTGCTCACCCTCCCCGAGTACACCAACGACCCCGGGCTCCAGCTCACCGGCACCGGCGAGGCGGGCGACACCGTCTCGGTCGGCGACCAGCCGGCCGGGGTGCGCGGCGGGTCCGCCGGGGACCTGTGCAGCACCACGGTGCGCACCGACGGCGAGTGGTCCTGCCTGCCGGTGGAGAACCTCGCGGACGGGCGGCACCAGCTGACCCCCGTCGCCGTGGACGCGGCCGGCAACCGGATGGCGGGCAAGGCCGTGGCGCTCGTCGTCACCACCGTCCCGCCGGACAAGCCGGTGCTCACCGCGCCGGCCGCCGGCGAGACCGTCCGCACGGCGCGGCCCAGGCTCGCCGGACGGGCCGGGACGGGCACGCGGGTGCTCGTCACCGCCCAGGCGGGCGGGGCCGCCTCGGACGGGCGGGTGGTCCTGTGCGGGGCGGCGGCGGCCGTCGATGGGAGCTGGACCTGCACCGCCAACCGGGACCTGACGAACGGTGAGCAGGCGTTGACCGTCACGGCGACGGACCTGGCGGGGAACGCGGCGGCCGGGGATCCGGTGCGGGTCCGCGTCGCGGCGGCGCCGGCTCCGGCGGCCGGTCCGGTGGCGCCCGGCCCCGTTCCGCCGAGTGCCGCGGTGCCGAGTCCGGTCGGGCCGTCGCCCTCGGCGTCGCCCGGCGTGGTCAGGCCGAGTCCGAGTGCGGCGGGCTCACCGAAGCCGTCCGCTTCGGCCTCGGCCTCGGCGTCCAGGCCTGCGGTGTCGGCGGTTCCGTTGCCCTCGTCGAGCCCGTCGGCGACCGCCGAGGAGGTGTTCGTACCGGCGCCCGCCGGTTTGCTGCCGGTCTTCGTCCCGGTGGTCGCTCCGCCGTTCGTGCCCGCCTCCGACGTCTCCGTCCCGCCGTCCCCGACCGCCGTCCCGTCGCCTTCCGCTGTTCCGTCACCATCCGCAGCCGCGGCGGCCGGGCCGAGCCGGGCCGCCGCCGCGCCGCCGTCGGCGGACGCCGCGCAGGCGCCCGCCGGGAGTGCCCGGCCGCTGCCGGCACCGCCCGCCGCTTCATCCGAGGGGGCGGACGGCTCCCAGGCGGCGGCCCACGAGGCCGGGCCCGCCCGGTGGCGCACCGGGCTGGCCGGCGGCCTCCTGCTGCTCGCCGCGATCGGGCTGATCACCCGCCGGGTGTTCGCCCGGGGCCCGGGTGCCCGACGGCGCTGACCTGCGCCGGAACGTCCGAGACCACACCAACGGCCACTTGACATCACCCCGACCGATCGATCATGTGTCTGCGCGTCAGGTTGACTTCGGACGATTCGTCAGGAAATGTCGACACACGACGGATCAAATGTCGCATTTGATGACGTATGAACTTAGCCTGACTCTGGCACTGCCCGTCAGATCCGGGCCGCCCGTTGCGCGACACACCGACCCCGAGGATCCGTGCATGGACGTCACCCGCGATTCTTCGCAGCGACCCGACCACCTGCCCACGACGTTCCCGCCGGTACTGCCGGAACGTTCCGTCAGCGGCGCGAGTGCGCTGGCCAAGCCCGCCAGGACGGCCGCCGCGGCCGACGGCGGGGAGGCCACCGCCCCCCTCGTGGTCGTCCCCGGACCGGCCTTCGGCAGAGCCGACCCCCGCGACCCGCTGGAGGCGGCCGCCGCGGAGGCCGTCGAGCTCCCGGACACCACCCCGGCCGGCGGCATCGTGGCCGTGACCTCCCGCCGCCCCCCGCGCGCCGACCAGGCGCTGCGCGAGCACGTCGCCACCGTCCTGCCGGGCTGGTCGGCGCTGTTCGCGGTGCTCGTCGGCGTCGCCGGCGTCCTCGCGGTGCTCCTGCACGACGGAGTCGTCCCGCACTGGGACGCGCTGCCCGACCTGCGCGGCACCGCCGCGCGGGAGAGCGGCCGGACCGAGGTGGACGTCCTGTCGGTCGCCGCGGTGGGTGCCGCCGGGCTGCTCGTCGTCTACGCCCTCGCCGGACTGCTCGCCAACGCCGGCGGCGAGACCCGGGTGCTCACCCGGTGGGGCCGCTACCGGGGCACCGTCCGCCGCGCCGGCCTCGTCTGGGTCAACCCGCTGCTGCGCCGCCGCCGGGTGGACGTGCGGCTGCGGCACTGGCGCAGCGAGCCGGCCAAGGTGGTCGACCGCACCGGCACCCCGATCGTCGTCCGGCTGCTGGTCGTCTGGCGGATCAAGGACACCGCGCGGGCGCTGCTGGCGATCGACGACCACGAGGGCTACCTGCGCGAGCAGATCCAGGCGGTGCTCACCCGCACCGCGTCCACCCTGCCGTGCGACAGCAACGCGGCCCCCGGGCCCGCGCTGCGCGACGGGCAGTGGTTCGCCGACGAGCTGACCCGGGCGCTGGCCGCCGAGGCGGCCCCGGCGGGCCTGGAGGTGTACTCGGTGCAGCCGCTGGCGCTGGACTACGCGCCCGAGGTCGCCGAGTCGATGCGTCGCCGCCGGCTGGCCGACCTGGACGCGGGTCTGCGCACGGTCCTGGTGGACGACGCGGTCGAGGCGGCGGCGCTCGCCGTCCGCCGGCTGGAGCGCGCGACGGCGCACGAACTGGACGAGGCCGCCCGCAGCGCCCTGATGGAGCAGCTGCTGGTCGCCTTCGTCGCGCCGGCCGGAGTGGCCGCCTCGGTACCGTCCCCGGCCGCCCGGGCCGGGAGGAAGGAAGGACGACCCGCATGAGGATAGCCACCGGCGCGTACGCCGGCCCCGGGACCGCCGTCGCCGACGTCGACGCCGACTTCGGGACGATCGGCTTCGAGGAGAGCTTCGGCAGCATCCCCGCGATCGCGGGCTGCGGCTGCCCGAACTGCGCGGCCCGCCCGCGCACCGCCCGCTCCGGGGCGGCGGCCGGGGGCAGCCGAATACACCGCGCCGTGCGAAGTACCTGCCTGGCCACCACGGTGCTGGCGGGCGCCGGCGTCGTCGGTCTGACGGCCGGCGCCGGATCCGCGCACGCCGCGGCCGGCAAGCAGGGCTGGGACGGATCGCGGTACTGGTTCAAGAACTCCGGCGGCGAGTGGCGCTGGACCGGCCACTACGACGTCTACGCGAGCCGCACCGGCCAGTCCGCGAAGCCCGGCAAGTCCGGTGGCTCGGCCGACACCGGCGGACGGTCGTCCGGGTCCAACGGCCAGGCCGCGTCCGCGGGGCTGCGGCAGGGCTGGGACGGGGAGCGGTACTGGTTCAAGAACTCCGGCGGCGAGTGGCGCTGGACCAGCCACTACGACGTCTACCTGAACCGCACCGGCCGGTCCGGCGACTCCGGCCCGGCGCCGTCGCGGCCGTCCTCCGACGGCGGCTCCTCCGGGAGCGCGTCCTCCGGGAGCAGGGAGTCGGCCGTCGACTACGCGCTCGCCCAGCTGGGCAAGCCGTACGTCTGGGGCGGTGACGGGCCGTCCGGCTACGACTGCTCGGGACTCGTCCAGCAGGCGTACCGGCGCAGCGGGATAAGCCTGCCGCGGGTGGCCGACGACCAGTACGCCGCCACCACACCGATCGGCGCGGGGCAGCTGCGCCGCGGTGACCTGGTGTTCTGGTCGGACAGCGGGCGCGCCTCGGGGATCCACCACGTGGGGATCTACCTGGGCGGCGGCACGTTCGTGGAGGCGCCGCGGCCGGGCAGGACGGTGCGGGTCTCGACGCTGAACGCGGGCTACTACCCGACCCACTTCGGTCGGCCGTAGTACGGCCGGCTCCGGGCCCCCGGCGGTTCGTACCGCTGGGGGCCCGTCGCGTTCCCGGTGGGGTCAGCCCCCGGAGCGGCCGAGGGCCGCGGCGGCGTCGGTGCGGCCGGTGCCGTAGACGGCGCGCAGCTGCTGCTTGTCCCAGTCGGCGGCGAGGCCGTCCGGGTCCGGGTGGCCGTGTTCGCGCCGCCACTGCTCGACCATCGCGGTCACGCCCTCGTGGCCGGTGCGGCCGTCCGGGCCGGTGAGGGTGTTGCGCTCGATCCGGCCGGCCGCCGCGGCGTCGATGGCATCGAGGGCGCCGCTCTGCCAGTCGGCGATGCCGGCCGCCAGGACCCGCCGGGTCAGTTCGCCGAGCCCGGGGCCGGGGACGAGCTTCAGCGGGGCGTCGAGGCCGGTGTACAGGCCCTTGGCCTTCCAGGCGGCGACCTTGGCGGCGTCGTCGCGCTGGTCGAGCACCGCGTCGGCCTGGACGGCGTCGAGCACGCCGAGGGCGACCGCGGAGTTGGCGAGCAGCCCCTTCCACTCCGGCTCGGAGGTGCCGGCCGGGAGAGCGCCGATCCGTTCCGCGATGTGCGTCAACTCGGCCTGCTGGACGAGGTGATGGGCCTCCGGGAGGTCGGCGAGGCCGCGTAGGGCGCGGATCAGCGGGCCCTTCTCGACGGCCATCCGGACCTCGCCGGTGCGCTCGTCGGTCCACACGCCGGCGGCCGCGGCGGCCGCGTGGTCCTTGGCGGAGCGGCTGGTGCCGGAGAGGACGGCGTGGGTGTCGGCGGCGTAGTCGGCGAGGGCCGCGGCGACGGGGGCGTGCAGGCCGGGCGGGAGGTGTTCGCGGCCGATGCCGGCGTCCAGCAGGGTCACGGTGTCCCGCATCACCCGGGCCTGGGCGGCGCTGTGGGCGTGGAACCCGTCCGGGTGGCCGCCGGTCGCGGCGGCCTGGACGGCGAGGCCCAGCGCGTGGTGGCCCCGGACGTGGGCGCCGGCCACCAGCTCCTCGGGCCAGCGGCGCTCGCGCAGCAGGTAGGCGAGGTGGTCGCCGCGCCGCGGGTCGCCCGGGTCCAGGAACGCGGTGGCGGCGGCCGGGTGGTGGGCCAGGGCGGCCAGGAAGCCGGTCACCGGGTCGCCGCCGCGGCCCTCGCCGAGGTGGTCCCAGGCGGGCTCGGTGCCGTCGGGGCACCACAGCAGCTGCGGGGGCACCCTGGCGCCGCGTTCGGTGGCCAGCAGGCCCTCGCCGTAGGCGGCGAGGAAGCCGGGGGCGTACCGGCCGGAGCGCAGCAGGGCGCTCATCAGGTGGTAGCCCGTCGGCATCGGGCCGCCGTCGGCGCGGGCCAGCTGCTTCGGGCCGAGGCGCAGGACCTCCTGCTCCCAGGTGCGCATGGCCGGGTCGGTGCTGTGGGTGGCGGTGCCGAGGACGGTGCCGAGGGAGGACTGGAGGCGGCGCAGGGCGTCCGCCCGTCCGCCGGCCGAAGTGGCGGACAGCGCGGGGTCGTTGAGGTCGCGCCAGAGTTCGAGGGCGGGGCGCGGGCCGAGCGTGGTGGCGAATCCGGCGGCGAAGGCGGGGTCGTCGGCGTGGGCGGAGAGCAGGGCGTCGAGGCGGGTCAGTTCGTCGGGGGTGAGCGCGGCGCGTTTCGCCGCCAGGGTGAGGGCGGTGCCCAGGTCCGCGCGGGCCTGCCGGGCCTGGGCGAGGGAGTGGCAGCCGTCCGGGCCGAACGGGCGGTCCCCCGGGACGGGCGGGGCCGAGCGCAGGGCCCAGGCGGCGGCCTCGTCGGCCTCGGTGGCGGCGCGCCGGGCGGACTCGATGCGGCCCGCCAGCTCGGCGATCACGCGGTGGCGCTCGGGGAGGAACACCGACCGGTACTCGGGCTGGTGACGGGCCGACTCGTCGTCGTGCAGCGGGTGGACGTCCGTCACGGCGCCGGTGGGGGAGACCCGGAGGTGGGCGGCGGGGGCGTCCTCGTCGGCCAGGCGGACGAGCTGTCGCTGGGCGTCGGTGAACTGGCCGGCGGCGTCGGCCAGCAGGGTGCCGAGGTCGGCGGACTCCTGGCTCGCGGCGGTGAACTGGCCCGCCACCTCGGCGATCAGCGCGCGGGCGGCGGTGGCCGCCTCGCCGTCCCACCCCTCGGCCAGCGGGCCGGCGATCTCGCCGTCGAGCCGGTCGCGCAGGCCGAGGTAGCGGGCGCGCAGGGCGGTCCACTCCTCGGCGGCGGTGGTGAGGGCGTCGAGGCGGGTGGAGCGGACGGTCTCGTAGCTCAGCACCGGCCGCTCCCCGCCGGGCGGGAGGCCGAAGCCCGGCACGGGCGGGGTGGCACCGCGCTACTCCTCGGCGTCCGGGCCGCGGTCGGTGGCGGCGTACGCGGCGCCGGTGGTGCGCAGGCGGTGGGCGAGGTCGTGGAGGATGCCGCCGAAGGCGGCCACCTGGTCGTCCCAGCGGTCGGCGCGGGCGCGGAGTTCGGCTCCGGTGCGCCAGCCGGCCAGGGCGGCGTGCGCGCCGGCGGTGCGGTCGCGGGCGGGGTCGTCGGCGGTGGTGAGGCCGGCGTGGAGTTCGTCGACCGTCCCGGCGTGGGCGGACAGGTCGGACGGGGAGACGGCGAAGCCGTTCCGGGCGGGTTGGTCGGGCACATCGGGCCCCCGGGCTGCGGTGGGTCGGTCGGGCTCGAACCATGGTGGCCCGGAAACGGCCGCGGGCCGCGTGCCACCACCCGGACGGGCGGCGCGCACGTGGCCCGCGGGGGCGCGCGGTGGTGCCGTCAGGCGGACGCCTCGTCGAGCAGCGCCGTCTGTTCGGGGGTGAGCTCCAGCGCGGCGGCGGCCAGCAGCGGCGGGAGCTGCTCGACCGTGCGGGCGCTGGCGATCGGGGCCGCGACCGTCGGGCGGCCCGCGAGCCAGGCGAGGGCGACCGTGCCGAGCTCGACGCCGTGCTCGGCGGCGACCACGTCCAGCGCCTTCAGCACCCTGGGGCCGCGCGGGTCGTCCAGGTAGCGGGCGGCGCCCTCGGAGCGGGCGCTGGCCACGCCGGGGCCGCCCGGGCGGTACTTGCCGGTGAGGAAGCCGGAGGCCAGGGCGTAGTACGGCACGGTGGCCAGGCCGTGGTCGGCGACCACGTCGGCCAGCGGGCCCTCGAAGGTGCCGCGCGACACCAGGTTGTAGTGCGGCTGGACGGCCACGTACTTGGCCAGGCCCTCGCGCTCGGCGAAGGCCAGCGCCTCGGCGAGCCGCTCGGCGCCGATGTTGGACGCGGCGACCGCGCGGACCTTGCCCTCGCGGACCAGCTCGTCCAGTGCGGTGACGAACTCCTCGACCGGGGTGTCGTCGTCCCGGTGGGTGTAGTAGAGGTCGATCCGCTCGACGCCCAGGCGCCGCAGCGAACCCTCCGCCGAGGCCTTGATGTTGGCCGCGCCCAGGCCGCCCGCCTCGGGGTGCATGCCGACCTTGGTGGCGATCACGACGTCGTCGCGGTTGCCGCGGCTGCGCACCCAGTTGCCGATGATCGTCTCGGACTCGCCGCCGGTGTTGCCCGGGGCCCAGGCGGAGTAGACGTCGGCGGTGTCGACGAAGTTGCCGCCGGCCGCGGCGTAGGCGTCCAGGACGGCGAAGGACTGCTCCTCGTCGGCCGTCCAGCCGAAGACGTTGCCCCCCAGGGAGAGCGGGTGGACGCTGAGGTCGGAGCCGCCGAGCCGGATCCGGCGTGCGGCATCACTGTGGTTTCCGGTCATGGACGCAGTCAACAGGATCACGCCGTACGGCATTCCGGGCTTCGGGCGGTCTTCACGTGGTCGTCGTACCGCCGTTGCGCGTGCGGGTGGTCCGGGGCCGGACCGAGGGTCCGGGGTGTCGGGCCGGGTGCCGGATTCGTTAGAGTCCGTGCCATGGCTGACAACGACTACGACCCCGCCGGCAGCACCCAGATGTTCCGGGCGTTCGTCGACGAGACCCCCGCGCCGCAGAGCCCCGGCTCCGTCTCCACTTACGGCCGCAGCAGCGGCAACCGCACCGGCACGATCGCGCTGATCGCCGTCATCGTCCTGGTCGTGTTGGGCGGAGTCGTCTGGCTCGCGGTCAAGTGACCTTCGCGCGGGTGACCCCCGTCCGGGTCACCCGCGCGACGGGAGGCCGTCGGGCGCGGCTCAGCAGGGCTTGCGCCACGCGTCCAGGTCGAGCTTCTTCTGCATCGAGCTGAAGCCGAGCGCCTTGGCCTTGGTGCAGAACTGGTCCGTGCCGACCTTGTACTCGACGTGGAAGACCGCCTTGCCCTGCTTGACGAACGGTTCGACCCGGTCGCACTCGTCGTACTGCGAGCACTCCTCGTTGACCGCGAAGTCGAAGTCGTTCAGCAGCGCCGGGATCTGGTCCAGGTCGTTCTTCAGGCCGATCGCCAGGCCGCGCTCGTGGGCGAGCTGGGCCAGCATGCGGTTGTACCGGATCTGGTCGTCACCGGTGAGCGGGAAGCCGCTGTCCTGGTTGTAGGCCTCGATGGTGTCCGGCTCGACGGCGTCGAAGCCCTTGCTCCTGCACATGTCGAAGCGGGCGGCCATCAGCGGCTTGAGCTGGTCGACCTGCCGGATGTCGAACCACTTCTCGCCCTTCCAGCCGGTGTCCGAGCCCTCCAGGGTCTTGGCGAAGGCGGCCGCGTCGGGGCGGAAGCTCTCCCAGGAACCGGCGTTGATGTAGCAGATCACCTTGCGGCCCTTGGCGTGCAGCGAGGCGACCACCGAGGCGTCGTTCTCGAAGCCGTCGATGTCGTAGACCGGCACGTCCACCGACTGGTCGACGCCGCCGCCGAGCTGCCACTGCCAGGCGAGGCCAGGGGCGGGCTGCCAGCGGGCGCCGGACGGCGGCGGGGCGGTGGTGCCGCCGCCCGGGGTGCCGGGGGCGGACGGCCTGCCGGACGCCGACGGGGTCCCGGGAGTCCCGGTCGGCGTGGGCGTGGGTGTGTCGGGAGCGCTCGGCGTGCCCGGGGCGCCGGGGGGCGCGGTGTCGCTCGGGGTGCCGGGAGTGCCGGGAGCGGTCGCCGCGGGCGGCTCGCTCGGGGAGTCACCGGCCGACGGGCCGTGGTCGTCCCCGGAGCTGCTGCACGCGGTGGCCAGCAGGGCGACGGCGAGGGCGATGGCGGCCGGTAAGGGCCGGGTGCGGCGGTTCACGGTTGTCGAACTCCGGATCTGGTCAGGTCAGTTCAGCGGCGGTCAGACCGTGGGGGAGGGTGCACCAGGGGTTGTCCCCGGAGCCCGGAACGGCGGCGCTGACGCCCGCCCGTCGGGCGGCGATCAGCGCGGTGACGTCCCCTGCCTGGTCGGCGGGGACGTCGTACACCAGGTGGCAGAAGCGGGAGGCCGCGTGGCGGCCGGTCCACAGGGGCAGGGTCATCTCCCGGTAGGCGTCCCAGGTGCCCTCGAAGGTGACCAGCAGGTCGGCGAGGCCGACCTCGGCGTAGCCGGGGTCCGGGTGCTCGCCGTGGCCGAACACGACGGTGCCGCAGCCGGCCGCGCGGGCCGCCGTGGCCAGCCGCCGGTAGTGCGCCAGCGCGCCCGGGTGGCAGGCGACCTGGTCGAGGTACACGCCGGTGATGCCGTGGCGCTGGCGGTACGTCAGGATGTCCGCCACCACGGCCGCGTGGGAGCGCCGGCCGTAGTCGGTGTCGGCGTAGCCGAGCAGCGGCAGGCCGGCGGCCCGCAGTTCCTCGGCGGCCTCGGCGAAGACGTTGTCCGGGACCTCGCCGGGGCCGTCGGCCAGGTTGAGCACGATGGCGGCGATCCTGGCGGGGTCGGCGGCGGCGACCGCCCGCCAGGCCGCCGGGTCCACCGCGGGGTGGACGTACAGCGGCACCAGCAGGCGGCCGTCGGGGGTGGTCCCGGTCATCCGAGGACCGGGGTCGGGCCGGGCCCGGTGCTGAGCCACAGGTCGCGCAGGGTGTCGGCGAGGTCGGTCTCCGGGTGCCAGCCGAGCTCCCGGGCGGCGGCCGACACGTCGGCCTGCTGCCAGGAGACCGCGGCCGAGCGCTCGGAGCCCGCCCCGCTCTCGTCGATCCGGCCGGTGAAGCCGGCCGCCGCGACCAGGCCGTCGGCGATCGCCCGGACCGGCCTGGCCCGCCCGGAGGCGAGGTTGAGCACCCGGGGGAGCGGACGGTCCGCGGCGGCGGCCAGGCCGACCGCGCGCGCGATGTCGCGGGCGTCGACGAAGTCGCGGTGGGCGGAGAGGTCCCCGACCCGCACGACGCCGTCGGTGCCCTCGGGCGCCACCCGGCGCAGCTCGGCGGCGAGCCGGCCGGGCAGCGAGCCCGCCGGTGCCCCCGGGCCGACCGGGTTGAACACCCGCAGCACCACCGCGTCCAGCGGCGAGCCGGCCACCGCGAGGGAGCCGGCCAGCTTGGTCGCGCCGTACACGCCGACGGGACGGGCGTCCGCCTCCTCGGACAGCGAGCTGCCCGTCTCGCAGACGCCGTACTCGCCGGCCGAACCGATGTGCACCAGCCGGGTCTTCGGGGCGCCGAGCTGCAGCGCCTCGCAGAGCACCGCCGGACCGCGGGCGTTCACCTCGGCCAGCTTGACCGCGCTGCCGGCCACCGCGCCGGCGAAGTTGACCACCACGTCGGGGGCCAGCGCGGCGAGTTCCTCGCCGAGCGGGCCGGGCTGGGCGGTGGCCAGGTCCAGCCGCAGGTCGTGGGCGGGCCGCCGGCCCGCGGTCAGCACGGTGGCACCGGGCAGCGACCGCAGGACGGCGGTGGCGTGGCGGCCGAGGAAGCCGTCCCCGCCGAGAAGCAGGATCCTCACGCGGCCCGTCCGTCGCTCTCGGCGCCCGCGGTGGCGGGCGTCTGGTCGGTGTCCGCCGCAGTGCGGGCGGCGGGGACCGGCAGCTCCGTGACCGACGGCGTGACGGTGCCCGCCTCGAAGGGCATCAGCACCGGGCGGATGCTCGCGAACTCGGCGTTCGCGCGGTCGTAGTCGTCCGGGCGGCCGATGTCGAGCCAGTAGCCGCCGAAGTCGTAGGAGGACGGCGGGGTCTTGGCGGCCAGCAGGTCGAGCACCAGCTCGTCGAAGCCGAGCGGCAGGCCGGGGGTGTACTTGGCGAGCGCGGAGCGGGACACGCCGTACACGCCCATCGAGACGCGGTAGTCGATGCTCGGCTTCTCCTGGAAGCCGGTGATGCTGCCGGACTCGGTGGTCAGGACACCGAAGTCGATCTTCACCTGGCGGGCGTAGGTGGCGATGGTCAGCGGAGCGCCGGACGTCTCGTGGTGCTTGAGCACCCCGGCGAAGTCCAGGTCGGTGAGGATGTCGCCGTTCATCACCAGGAAGTGCTCGGGCAGGCGGTCCTGCATGGTGAGCAGGGGGCCCATGGTGCCGAGCGGGCTGTCCTCGACGGCGTAGCCGACGCGCAGGCCCCACTGGGAGCCGTTGCCGACGTACGCGCGGATGATGTGGCCGAGGTGGCCGATGGCCAGGGTGACGGTCTTGAAGCCCGCGGCGGCGAGCTGGCGCATCACGATCTCCAGGATCGCGTGCTGGTCGCCGATCGGGACGAGCGGCTTGGGGAGCGCGGTGGTGTACGGGCG
>NZ_JBHWGV010000049.1:0-48111 GCF_042732955.1 Kitasatospora sp. NPDC059747
ACCTCGGGGGGCAACGCCCGCCTCGCCCCGCGGGCCGCGCCCCCCCCCCCCCCGGCGCTCTCGCCCGGCGGCGCCGCCCCCCCCGGGGGGCCCGGCCCCCCGGCCCCGGCGGCGCCCGCAGTGATCAGCCGCCGTAGACCCGGTCGGCGGGCGGCGCGGCGATCGGGTACGCCGAACCGATCTCGCTGACCACGGTCGTCATGGCGGGCTGGACCCCGGCGGGGGCGGTGCCGGCCGGCCCGGGCTGTCCCGGCAGCACCGCGAGCTGCGCGGCGACGACGTACGGGTGGTCGGTGTCGGTGACCGCGAAGACGGCCCCGCTCTCCGCCTCGGCGAAGGTCAGACAGGCCTGGCCGTCGACGGTCACGGCGGGACCCGCGGTCACCGTGCCGACGTCGCTCAGGTCCGTCTTCGACCCGTCGCCGCCGGCGTCGCAGACGTCGGCGTCCAGCGGGCTCGTGGGCGCGTCCGACGTCTGCTTGACCCAGGTGCCGACCCGGTCCGCCGGCAGGTCCGGGGTCCAGTCCCGGGCGCCGGCGGCGTTGGACCTGACCCATTCGTCGGCCCCGATCAGGACGGCCTCCACCACCTCCGGCACGGCCGCCGCGCCGCCGTTCGGGCCGGGCGTCGCCGTCAGCGTGCCCGCGCAGCCGACGGGCGTGACGTGGACGTCCCAGACCCCCTCGGCGTACGAGACGGGGTTGCTGCCGATGGACGACAGCGCGTGTTCGACCGTCTTCTTCCGGTACGAGGTGACCTGGTCCGAGTTCGTCCCGGCCTCGGTGAGGATCTGCGCCGCGGTCAGCCCGCGCAGCCCGGCGGCCTTCGGGGTCGCGGCCGGGCCGCCGCGGGGCAGGACGAGGCCCTCGATGCCCGACCCGCCCGCCGGGCTCGGCGCGGCCGCGCCTCCGGCCGCCCCGGGGCCACCGGCCGGTGCTGGGAGCGGCGTGCCGGAGCACGCCGCGAGCAGGGCCAGGACTGCGGCGCCGGCCACGGCTCTGCCCAGCGCCCTGAGTGCGGTTTCCTTCATGGCGGCCATCCGTTCCCCTCAAGGTGGCGATTTTCCCGGCCGCTCCCTGCGCATCGCCCGGAATTCCGACGGCCGCGTCCAGGAAGGCGAACCCGGAAACCTCATACGTCACGGAGCTCTTGCATGCCGGGCACAGGAATCGGTTGCGGTTCCGAACCGGCGCCGTCCGTCGGCATGAACCGACCCGCCTCAGGCCTCGGCCTGGCGGATACGCCCTGCGGGTCGCTCACTCTGCCACTCCTCGAAAGGACGCCGGAACCCTGCGCCAAGTGTCAGGGTTCCGGCGGATGTGCGCGCCCCTCTTGAGCCATCGATATCGTTCTGATACTCGGTCAGGAATTTCTCCTGACCCCTTTTCTGAAGAAACGTTTCTTCGCTAACACCGAATGACTGCTCCCGGTCAATTTCCGAATACCTCATCCGGCCCCGGTTAAGCGCGCGATCGGGCGCAGGCGGGGATGGTCGGGGCCGAGGCACTCACGGAGGTACTCGTGGGCGCTGCCGGCCAGGCGGGCGGCCTCCTCGCCGTCCCCCTTCGCCGCCAGTACCTGGGCCAGGCGCCAGCGGTTCTCTCCCAGGGCGGGGTGGGGGCGGCTCTCGCCGTGGACCCGGCGGTGCAGGACCGCCGCCTCGTCGAGTGCGGCCTCGGCCTCGTCGTGCCGCCCGAGGGCGGACAGCACCATGCCGTACATGTCGAGCGCGACGGCGAGGCGGTGGGGCTGCTTCTCCGCGCGTTCCCGGCGGTAGGCCAGGACCGCGTCGGCGACGGCCGCCATCTGCGCCAACTGCCGGACGCGTAGCTGCTGGTAGGTCTCCGGACTGGCCTCCCAGCGGGACTTCAGCTGGTCGAGGTACTCCCGCATGACGTCCACCAGCGTCTCACTGGCGGCCATGATCACGTCGAGCCCCTCGACGTCCTGACCGGTCCCGGCCTTGCGGATCGCCGCGGCCAGGACTTCGCAGGCCGAGAGGCTGGGGCGGTCCTGGAGGAGGGAGAGCCGGGCGCGGTCCTGCCGGATCGCCACCTCCAGCACCTCCGCGCCGGCCGGCAGGTCCGAGCCGAAGCGGAGCAGCCCGGTCCAGGCGTGTTCGAGGTGGGTCTCGGCCACGTCCAGCTCGCCGGCCTCCAACTCGGTGAGGCCAAGTTCGCGGTGGACCTCCGCCTCGACGAGGAGGTCGGACACGGCCGGGGTGCGGGCCGACCTGATCGTCTCGGCCGCCGCGGACAACTCTCTTCTGGACGCGTCCAGTCGGTACCGCTCCCGGTGGATGGCGGCGGCCAGTCGGCGGGCGCGGACGGTCCCGCCCCCGGGCAGCGCGAGCGCCTCCTCGACGCTTTCGAGGGCCTGGTCGAACCGGCCCGCACCGTAGAGGACGCCGGCCATCAGCACCACCGCGTACACCGACGTGCCCGGCGCTCCACGGACCAGCGTCCGGCGCTGACGCAGGTACGCCTCGGCGGCGTCGTAGTCGCCCTGGGCCGCACGGAACCTCGCCAGCCGGTAGAGGAGCTCGGCAGCGGGCTGCACCACGTCGCCCTCCAGTGCCGGGTGTTGGAGCACCGTGTGGGCGTGCGGGAGGAGAGCCGTGCAGGCGGCCCAGCCCTCGCGGGGCGTCGGGTCGGGCGGGAAGCCTTCGAGTACGGCGCGGAGGGCGGTGGTCGCCCACTCCTTCCGCTCGTCGGACGTCATCCGCGCCCGGACGGCGCGCTGCAGGCCGACCGCCATGTGGAAGGACAGCGAACCGCGGCCGTCCGGAACGAGCCGCAGCAACCGCGCGGCGGACACCTGCTCCAACGCGTCGGGCGAGAGCGACGCTCCCCTCCGGTGGGAGGCGCGCAGGCCGTGGTTGACCAGTTCCACGGATATTCCGGCGAGGTCCAGGAACGCGCAGACCGCGAGGGCGTCCAGTGCCTCGCCGCCGAGTCCGGCGAGCAACGGACCGTAGTCGACCGGTGGTTCGGGTGCCGGCCGGGCCGGTTCCCGGCCGGCCCCGGTCCTCGGCGCCACCGCGGTGTCGGTGGCCCGGGAGAGCACGTCGGGCAGGGCGGCGAGGTCGTCCTCCGCCGCCTTCGTGGAGGCCGCGGAGCGCGGCTCGGACCGCCGTTGGTAGGCGGGGAACTGGAGGACGTGTCCGTCCAGCACGGCGCGTTCGGTGGTCACCACGCGGGAGGTGATCAGGACGCTGCCGTAGCCGTCGGGCGGCCAGCAGTCACCCAGCAGGGTGCGCGGTGACGTACCGGCCATCCAGCGCTCATGGTCGGGGAAGTCCCTGCCGAGGTCGTCGATGACGATCAGCCAGCCCGGGTGCTCGGTCAGCCACCGGTTCCGCTCGGTCGTGACGTCGCTTCCCGGCGGCGCGCCGTGCACGGCGGCCAGGCTGTCGAGGGACCGCGCGACCGTGTCGCGACTGCGGCCGTCCACCCACCACACCATCGTGTAGTCGGCGAGGTGGAGGTGCGCGTAGGCGAGCGCCACGGAGGTCTTGCCGGTGTGGTTCGGGCCTTGCAGCACGCAGAGCGAACGGCCGGCCGGCCGGACCGTACGGCGGGCTCCCGCCGCGGAGCCGTCGGGATGCAGGATGCGCTCGACCTGGACGAGCCGGCTCTCCCAGCCCGTCACGTCGGGCAGGTCGGGCGGAAGGTTGTTCCAGGCCGGCCGGGTCGCGTCGGGAGGGGGCACGGCGGTTTCCCCGCCCGCCGGCCTGCGCCGCTGCCACCAGCGCCGTTCCGGGCGGGGTTCGTCCGCACCGTTCAGGTCGGGGAACCACGCGGCGAATTCCATCGCCGCCCCGGGGATCACCATGGGCGACGCGTCCGGTTCCCGCTTCCGGGCCCGCTTCTTCGGCGTCGCTTCCGCCTGGGGTTCCACCGCCACCCGTGCCCCCGCCGCCCGTGCCCCGGCCGCCCGCGCCCCCGCCGGCAGGCTCACCGCCAGCCGTTCCGCCAGTGCCCGGTCGGCGCCGCCGAGGCCGCGGAGCACCTCCACCGCCACCTCGGCGAACGGGACGCTCTCCGCCGGCAGTCCGGCGCCGGTGCCCGAGCCGGCGTCGGCGTCGGCGAGCGCCGCCAGGGCGCGGAAGTCGAGCGTGCCGCCGAACGCGCCCGCCACCGACTGGGACACCCCGGCCAGCACGCGCAGGACCTGGGCGGACTCGCTGCGCGTCAGCGTGCCGAGCAGCCGCTCCCGCACGCCCGGGCGGAAGTCGTACAGCACCGTCTCCGGGTCCTCGCCGGGCCGTACCGGGGAGCGCCGTTCGAGCAGGCCGGACAGGTAGATCTCGGCGAGGTGCATGGCGGAGGAGTCGCGGAGCATCGCCGCCTGCACGTGCCGCATGACCGGCAGGCTGAGGGGCGCCGCGGCCAGGAGGCCGGCGAGTTCGTACGCCGTCGGGGAGGCCTCCCGCCGGAAGCGGGCGAGCAGGTGGGCGGGCGGTTCGTCGGCGGGCGGCGACGGCTCGGGGCCGGTCGCGTGCCCGTCCAGCGGCACGGCCAGGGCCGGCGTCCAGTCCGACGCCCGTCCGGACAGCATGCGCGCCCAGGGGGCGAGCCAGTCCGCCCGCAGTTCCAGGACGCCGGCCCAGGCCGTCCCGGGGGCGCCCCACCCGTCGTCCTCGGGCGCGTGGACGACCGTCGGCCGCTCCCCCGGCCGGAGGCGCGCGCGGGCCGGGACGGGCCGTAGGGCCGTGCGGTGCCAGTGGCGGCGCGGCAGCACCTGGAGGACGGTGACCGGGGCGTGCCGGCTCCACCCGCGCATGGCCGCGGGCAGCGCGCCGCTGTGCCACAGCGGGCCGACGCCGTCCGTGAGCAGCAGGATCACGCGGCGTCCGCGCGGGTCGGCGGTCAGGCCGAACTCCCGTCCCTGCGCGGTCGCGCCGCGCGGTGTCAGGGCGGGCGCCCCGTCGCGGTCGTGGACGGACCACACGCGTACGCGGTGGAACGCGCCGTGGCGGCGCAGCAGTGCGCCGAGGTCGTCGCCGAGGGCGGACCAGACGGCCATGGTCGGGCCGCCGTCGATGACGAGGTCGACGTCGAGCCAGCGTTCGGGGGCGCCGCGCCAGACCGGGAGGAGCAGCCCGGCCTGGCCGGAGGCGGAGACGGTGGCTTCCTCGTCGAGGACGAGTTCGCGGGTGGAGCGGACGGTGCGGCGCAGCGGGCGCAGGGCGCGGGAGAGGGCGAGGGTGCCGGTGAGTGCGGGCCGGGCGGGGCTGCGGACGGTCGCGGCGGGTGCGGCGCTCGCGGCGGGCGGGCCGGGTGCGGGCGGCAGGTGGAGGGGGATCACCGGCTCGGGCTCGGCGGGTCGGGGAGCGGGCGGACCCTGCGGAACGGGTTGCGGCGTCGTACCGCTCTCGGCCGCCGCCCGGTCCACCGCGGCCCGCAGCGCCGCGCTCCACGCCGCGGTGGCCTGCTCGTCCGCGGCCGGGTCGACGGCGGGCAGCGGCGGGAGCGCCAGCCCCGGGACCGGGCGGTCCTGCCGCGCGTCCGGCGGGGAGTCCGGGCGCAGCCCGCAGGCCCGCGCGAGCCAGAGCACGTCGGCCAGGTCGCGCGGGTCGGTGCTGCCCGCTGGCTCGGCGCCGTCGGCGGTCAGGAGGCGGCCGAGCTGGCGCAGGAGCTCCGGGGGGACGCGGGTGGCGGGCACCGGGGTGGCGGGCACGGTGGGGTCAGCGCTCCTCTAGCGAGCGCAGGAGGTCGCGGTCGAGCAGGCGCCGTCCGGCTTCGTCGTCCCACAGGCCGCGGGAGGCCATCAGGAGGGCGTTGAGCAGCTGGTCGTTGGCGAGGTCGGCGCCCTCCTCGTGCTGCTTGGCGAGGAAGCGGGCGATCAGCTGCTCGCGCACCGCGGCGGGGACGGCGGTCGGGCCGGCGAGGTGGGCGGCGACCATGCGGGCCAGCTTGTCGGGGCCCGGGCGGGGGATCTCCAGGCGCAGGCAGCGGCGGAGGAAGGCGGGCGGGAACTCGCGTTCCTCGTTGCTGGTCAGGACGACCAGCGGGAACTCCGTGCAGCGGACCCGGCCGCGGTGCAGCGGGGCCCAGCCCTCGTCGTCGGCGGTCATGACGCGGGCCTCCTCGTCGTCGAGGCGGCTGAGTTCGGGGATGACGAACTCGCCCTCCTCGAAGACGGTGAGCAGGTCGTTCGGCAGGTCGAGGTCGGCCTTGTCGATCTCGTCGACGAGCAGGACGCGCGGCCGGTCCCAGGGCAGCAGCGCGGTGCCGAGCGGGCCGAGCCGCAGGTAGGGGCCGATGCCGGGGGCGGGCCGGGAGCGGCCGTCGGCGTCGGCGGGGCGCAGTCCGGTGTCCTGGAGGCGGCCGATCGCGTCGTAGTGGTACTGGCCCTCCTGGAGGGTGGAGCGGCTGGTGATGGGCCAGTGCAGCACGGGGCCGAGGCGCAGCTCGTGCGCGACGCTGTGGGCGAGCGTGGACTTGCCGACTCCGGGCGGGCCGGTGACGAGCAGCGGGCGGCGCAGGTGCAGGGCCATGTTGACGAGGTGGATCTCCTTCTCGTCGGCCTGGTAGGCGGCGGCCTGGTGGGCGCGGCCGAGTTTGCGGGCGGCCACGGCCTCGGCCATCTCGGGCGGCGCGGGCAGGTCGGCGACGTCGTCCTCGCGGCGGAAGGAGCGCCAGGGAGGGGCGTCGGGGAGGTCGCGGATGCCGTCGTGCGGGGAGCCGGTGGACCGGTAGATCCACCAGTCCGGGCCGCCGGTGTCGTCCGGGGTGGTGGTCATGCGTGTGGTCCTTCCGGCGACGGGGCGGTCGAGGAGACGGGGGCGGAGACCGGGGCGGAGACGGGAACGGGGGCGCGGAACGGGGCCGGGGCGAGCCAGGCGGCGTGCCCGGGCTCGTCCCAGAGCAGGGTGAGGTGGTGGCCGAGGTCGCTCCCGTCGTCCTCCCTGGCCGCGCGGCGGCGGCGCTGGACGTGGGTGGCCAGGGCGGGCAGCTGGGTGGCGGACAGCTCGGCCAGCAGCACGTTGATCTCGGCCGGGCTGCCGGTGTCGTCGCGCCGCCAGATCATGACCGGGATGCCCTCGCGCACGGCGTCCTTGACGGCCTGGTGCCCGACCCCGCGCCGCTTCGGGTGGTAGGCGTACGGGAAGGACAGCGCGAGGATCGCGGTCTGCGGCCGGCTGTCCAGCCAGCGCCGGACGTCGCCCTTGGTACCGCCGAGGTGCAGGGCGCGCCCGGTGAGCTCGGCGTCGATCGGGGCGGTGCCGTCCGGGTGGACGATCCAGCCGGGCAGGTCGGCGACGGTGCCGGGGCCGCTGCTCTCCACCGTGGCCTCCAGGGCCCGCCACTTGTTCTTCCACGCGGTGTGCCAGAACGCGGACCTGATCCGGTCCAGCGAGCGGACCACGACCGGGAAGTGCATGCCGACGCGGTAGCCGTCCTCGTCCATCGGCCAGAGTTCGGCGGGGTGGCCGAGCAGGGACCAGGGCAGCAGGAACTCCACCCGCAGGCCGTCGGCGTTCGCCGCCGCGGCGGCCAGGTCGCCCCAGGTGGTCAGGTGCCGGCTGCCGTGCTGCTCCAGCGCGGAGCGGGGCAGGGGTTCGTCGCCCGCCCGTTTGGAGATCAGGCGCCAGGGCTGCTCGTCGGTGCTGTAGAGGGCGGCCTCGAACTCGTAGACGGGCTCGGCGTCGGAGCCGACCGGCGAGACGTCGTCCAAGGTGATCTGCAGGACCAGCGGATGGTGCTGGGCGGGGCCCGCCGCCTCCCGGGTCTGCCGCGCCGGGGCGGCCAAGTCGCGTTCGGTCAGGCCGAGTTCATGGGCGTGGCGCTTGACGAGGTCGGTCAGCAGGACGGCCTCCGGCCCGGGGCACGCCGCGGCGAGGCGGACGAGGAAGCGCAGCAGCAACGGGGGGCGGTCGTCCAGCCGGGCCTGGTTGAGGCGGCTCACCGCCTCCGGCAGGCCGTCCTGCGGCCGGACCGGGTGGGTCTCGCCGGGCTCGCACGCCGACTCCACGAGGTGCAGGACCCGGGCCGGCCTCGGCTGGGGGTTCAGCGAGCGCAGCGTCCACAGGAGGACGAGCTGCGCCTGCGGGTCCAGCAGTCCGGGCTTGACGACGGCGTCGACCGCGGCGTCCAGCCATCCGACGGCGGCGGTGCCGGGGCGTAAGGTCCGCAGGGACTCGCCGAGTTCGCTGAGCGCGTGGAACGGTTCGTGCCACTGGCGGCAGGCGCGGACCAGTTGCAGGAGGTGGTCCCGCGCCTGCGGGCCGTCCGGTACGACGAACGGCGCGGACGGCCCGAGCCGGTCCCGCAGGTCGGCCAGGAGCAGGTGGCGGCTCTCCGGCTGGTCGAGGTCGGGCACCTCGCACAGGAACGCGTGGAGCACGGCGTCCGTCTTGGCCGACCACGGCGTCCGGCCGCCCGGCCCGCACGGCGCCGGAGGGGCTCCCGGCGGGCTGTGGTGGCCGCCCAGCTTGGCGAGCCGGTGGAGCATTTCCCTCACGGACCGCCCTCCGGGTCGCTCGTCAGGGTGCGCAGCTCGTCGACGGCGGCGTCGCCGAGGCGCAGGAGCTCCAGCGCGTCCGTCACGGCGGCCAGCGCCGCGGCCGGGTCGCGGTGCCGCAGGCAGGCCTGCACCAGCTCCAGCAGGTGGTCGGTGGTGTGCGGGCGGTGGGCGACGTGCAGCGGGCCGGCGGCGAGGCTCTCCTCCGCCGTCCGCACGACGAGGAGGCGGAAGTCCGGGTCGTCCATGCCCGGGACGCGGAGCAGGACCGGCAGCAGGGCGCGCGCAGTGGGCAGCGGACGTTCCGCCACCCGTCCCGCGAGCCGCGCGTGCAGCGGATCGTCCGCGGGCAGCACGTCGGCCAGCGCCGACAGCGGCGTGAACCAGCCGCCGCGCACGCCGTCGAAGTCCCGGCTGCCCTTGAGGACGCCGCAGACGGCGCCGGAGTCGAGCCGGATCACCATGCCGCCGCTGAACCCGTCCCGGACCTCGTCCCCCGTCAGCCGCACGTACCCGGCCGCCGGTCCGGCGACGGTGAGCAGCAGCGAGTCCCCGTGGACCCCGGGCGTCGGGGTGTGCGGGGTGAAGCCCGCCACGAGGACGGCCGTGCCCGGGGGCGGGACGTCGGTGTCGAGGACGAGCGGTGACGGCGATTCGAAGGGCGCGGCGAGCGTGAGCAGGGCGAGGTCCGGAAAGGCGTGGAAGCGCCCCTCCCCCGGATCGGCCGGGAACCGCCGAGCCGGGCGGACCACCGGCGCCCGCCCGAACCACCCGTCCGCGGCCGGCTCGTCCACGGCCCGGCGCGCCACGTGTGCGGCCGTCAGCACCAGCCCGGGCGCCACCAGGAACCCGCTGCCCAGGAACGCCGCCCCGTCCCTCACCCCGACCGCGGCACCGCGCGCGGCCGGCCCGGTCACCGCTCGTCGCCGCCCTGCGGCACGAACCCGGCCCCGCGGCCGGCCCGCGCCGCCGCGACCCGGGCGGTGTCCCAGCTCATCCGGACGGTGAACGACGCCTCGCCGCCGGCCTCGGCCAGCACCCCGATCACGGCGCCGGACTTGACCGCGAGCTTGAGCCCGAACTCGACCTCCAGCGTGTCCGGAACGGCCGCCCCGGTCCCGCCGATGCTGTCCGCGGCCCACCGCCCGACGCTCTTCACCACCTCGCGCACCGCGTCCAGCCGCTGCGGCAACTCGGCGAGCGCCTTGGCGGCGGTGTCCCGCACCCCGGCGTCCCCGCCGGCCTCGGCCCGGTCCAGCACCGTCACCTCGGCGTGGACGTACGCGCCCTCGCCAAGATCCACCGTGATGACGTCCCCCATCGACAGACTCCCCTCCGTCCGGTTCAACGACAGAACTATAGGACGATCAGCCGATGGTGACTGCTGATCAGCAGACCTCGGGAGCCACCCGGACGTCCGCCGGGCCGTGCGGGGGCGGTGAACCCGCCCCCGTCGCGGGCGGTCACAGCGCCGGACGGGCCAGTGCGTCCGGTGCCATGCGGCCGGCCGTCGGCGACGGAGCGGTCAGTGGTCCGCCGGGCAGGGCGAGGGCGGCGAGGGCGCCGAGCAGGCAGACCGCCGCGGCCACGACGCTGGCCACGTGGAAGCCGGTCATGAACGAGTGCCGGACGGCGTCGAGCAGGCTCCGCTGCGACGCCGCGGGCGCCTGGGCGGCGATCCGGAGTGCGGCGCCGACCGACTGCCGGGCGGCGGCAGCCGTCGCCGGCGGCAGGCTGCCGAAGGACGTGGTCGCGAGGTGGTGCGCGTAGAGCGAGGTGAAGACGCTGCCCAGGACGGCGACGCCCAGGGTGCCGCCGGCCTCGCGGGTGGCGTCGTTGACGGCCGAGCCGACTCCGGCCTTGGCCGGGGGCAGGACGCTGAGGATCGACTCGGTGGCCGGTGCCGTGGTCAGGCCGAGCCCGAAGCCCATGAGCACCATCTGCCCGACGACGCTCGTGTACGAGCTGAACGTCGGCGAGGCCGCGATCCACCCGAACGAGGACGCCAGCAGCAGGAGCCCGGCCGTCACGACGGCGCGGGTGCCGGCGCGGGTGGCGAGGGCGACGCCGCCGACCGAGCCCAGGGCGAGGGTCGCGGCGACGGGCAGGATCCGCACGCCGGTCGACAGGGTGCCGTACCCGCGGACGAACTGGAAGTACTGCGTGACCAGGAAGATGAACCCGAAGAGCGCGAAGAACGCGACGGTGACGCAGCCGCTGGCGGCGGCGAACGCGGGCGTGCGGAACAGGGTCACGTCGATCATGGGCCTGGGGCGGGCGCGCTCGACCACGACGAAGGCCGCGGCCAGGGCGGCCGCGACGGCGAACCCGGCGATCGTCGCGGGGGCCGTCCAGCCGCGCACCGGCGCCTCGATGACCGTGTAGACCAGGGTGCCGATCGCGCCGGAGGACAGCACGAGACCGGCGGGGTCGAGCCGGGCCTCCGCCGGGGCGCTGGACTCGGGCACCCAGACCCACGCGGCCGCGAGGGCGATCAGGGCGACGGGGACGAGGGCCAGGAACACGGACGGCCAGGCGAAGTGCGCGAGCAGCAGCCCGCCGCAGACCGGGCCGACAGCCACGCCGAGGCCGGTGACCGCGCCCCACAGGCCGACGGCCTTGGCGCGCTCGCGCCGGTCCGGGAAGGTGTTGGTGATCACCGACAGCGTGGTCGGGAAGATGACCGCGGCGCTCGCGCCCATCAGCACGCGCAGGGCGATCAGCGCGCCGGGGCCGCCGGCCGTCGCGCCCAGCGCGCTCGCGAGCGCGAAGGAGGCGAGGCCGAGGAGCAGGGCGGGCCTGCGCCCGAACCGGTCGCCGAGGGAGCCGGCGGTCAGGACGAGCGCGGCGAAGGCCAGGTTGTAGCCGTCCACGATCCACTGCAGGTCGCGCGTGGTGGCGTGCAGCTGGCGGCTGAGGTCCGGCAGGGCGACGTTGACGATCGTCGTGTCGAGATTGATCGCGAAGGCGGCCAGGCAGACGGCGAAGAGGACGGCGCCGCGACGGCGGGGAACTGTGAGGGACATGGGGTGCCTCCGTACTGCCGGAGCAGCATGTTGACAGTGGGCACATTTGCGACGATTCCACTCAAAGTGGACAATGTCAACATGGAATCCGTGGAGACCGCCACAGGCATCGCCGAGCCCGCGCCCCGCCGGGGCTACCACCACGGCGGACTGCGGGAGGCCCTGATCGAGGCCGGGGTCGCGCTGGCCCGCACCGGAGGGCCGGACGCGGTGGTGCTGAGGGCGGCGAGCCGGGCCGCCGGCGTGTCCCACAACGCCGCCTACCGCCACTTCGCCGACCACGAGGACCTCATCGCGGCCGTCGGCGAGCGCTGCATGCACCACCTCGGCCGGCTCATGCTGGAGCGCGCGGCCCGGGCGACCGCACCGGACCCGGCCACCCGGGCCGGCGACCGGCTGGAGGCCATCGGCCGCGCCTACGTCGACTTCGCCCTGACCGAACCCGGCTGGTTCCGCACCGCGTTCTCCGGAGCCTCGCCGGGCGGCAAGCGGCTCTGCGCGCCCGAGCCGGAACCGCCGGCCGCCGAAGCCGCCGAAGCCGCCGAAGCCGCCGACCGAGACGTCCGAGCTGACCGAGACGTCCGAGCCGACCCGGGGACGGATCCCTACCTGATCCTGGGCGCAGCACTCGACGACCTGGTCGAGGCCGGGGCGATGCCCGCCGAGCACCGCCCCGGTGCCCAGTACGCCGCGTGGTCCGCGGTCCACGGCCTCAGCGCGCTCCTGGTCGACGGACCGCTGCGCACGCTGCCACCCGCGGAGGTCGAGTCCGCCACGGACGCCGTCCTGGCGGTCGTCGGACGCGGCCTGGTGACGCCACCGCCCCCGGCGGGCTGACGGCCGGACAGGTTCCGCCTCACCCGGCCGCGTCGGTCCTGTCGGTCCAGTCGGCCTCCGGCAGCCGGCTCAGCGCGTCGCGCAGCGCGGCCCTCGTCGTGATGCCCAGTTTGGGGAAGACGCGGTAGAGGTGCGAACTGACGGTGCGCGGGGACAGCCGGGTCCGCTCGCCGATCTCCTTGTTCGTGAGCCCGCTCGCGGCGAGGTCGGCGATCCGGCGCTCCTGCCAGGTCAGGGCCGCGGGTTCCGGGGCCGCCGGGCCCGAGGGCAGGCCGGCTTCGCGCAACTCGGCGCGGGCCCGGTTCTCCCACGCCGTCGCGCCGAGCCGGTCGAACTCCTCGGCGGCCAGCAGCAGCGGGGCCTGCCGGGCCGCCCGGGGCGCCTTCAGCTGCCGCAGCCTGATGCCGTGCGCCAGGCGGATCCGCGCCAGTTCGAAGGGGAAGTCCTGAGCCTCGGGGTACGCCTCGACGCGCGCGTACGTCCGCGCAGCCTCCGTCAGGTCGTCCGCGGTCATCGCGAGGGCGCCGTAGGCGGACAGGGCCAGCCGCGGGGACGCCTCCGGCAGGCCCGCGTCGCACGCCGCGAGCGCGTGCCGGCGCGCCTGCTCGCGGCGGCCGCTGTACAGCGCGGCCTCGGCCAGTTCGAGCAGCGCCCGCGGGGCGATCTGGTGGGCGTGGCGATCGAAGCTGCCGGGTGGCGTCATGCCGATGGCGTACAGGTAGGCCGCCTCGAAGTCGCCTTCGGTGAGCGCCGCTCCGGTGGCGATCGCCTCGGTGATCTGGGTGAGCAGGCCGACGCCGCGCGGACGCGCCCAGGCGTCCACGGCGGACTGCAGCTCGCGCGCCTCGTCGAGCCGCCCCTGCCGGGCGGCGAGCTGCCCGAGGCAGGCGCGGGCGTGGTAGGCGAGCAGGACGTGACCGTGCGCGGTGGCCAGGTCCAGCGCCCGCTGCGCCAGCCGGCGCGCCTCGTCCCACTCGCCGGAGTACATCCGGTCCAGCATCAGCATCCTCAGCAGGACCATGACGCTCGACACGGCGCCGGCCTCCTGCTCGCGCTCGACCGCGCCCCGCAGCTGGGTGCGGTACTGGTTCAGGACGTCGACGTGGGACGCGCAGACCCCCAGCCGCGCCAGGTCCCAGGGGGCCAGGTTCGCCGGATCGGCGAACGCCTGCTCCAGGCGCGCCCGCAGGCCGACCCCGCTGCGGGCCACGGCGCTCGCGTCGTGGTACATCGCCGTCAATGGGTGGATCAGGTCGCCGAGGGCGTCGAGGATGCGGTCCGTCCGCTGCCACAGGGCGGGGTCGCCCGCGTAGTGGGCCATCGTCACCAGGGCGTCCGCCGCGCGGGCCAGCGTCTCGTCACGGGTCAGGGTCTCGTCGCGGCTCAGGGTCTCGTCGCGGCTCAGGGTCCCGTCACCGGTCCGCGCCGCCCCGTCCGCCCGGCGCTCGACCGCCGCCGCGAGCCGCTGGAAGGCGGGCCGGACCGCCCCGGACTGGACGAAGTCGGCGTGGGCGGAGGTGAGCACGGCGGCCAGCGGCTCGGCCGCGCCGGGTTCCGGCTCCGAGCGGTGGAGCAGCCGCTGGGCCTCGTCCAGCAGCGCCGCCTGACCGGCCGTGTAGGCCGCGTCGCCGAGCCGCCGGGAGCGCTGCGCGGGGTCCTCGCTCAGCTCGGCCGCGCGGGTCAGCCAGCTGACGGCGGCCGCCGCGCCGCCGCGCCGGGTCGCGGAGCCGGCCGCCGCTTCCAGCGCCGCCGCCACGGACTCGTCGGGGTCGACGGCCGCCGCGGCCAGGTGGCCGGCGTACCGCTCGACGTCCGCCCGGTGCACCCGGGCCAGTTCGGCGTGCGCGGCGCGGCACTGCTCGGGCGTCGCCAGCTGGACGACGGCGGAGCGCACCAGCGGGTGGCGGAAGACGAAGTCGCCGCCGGCCGCGTCGACATCGAGCAGACCGGAGGCGGCGGCCTCCTCGACGCCGCGCATCCGGTAGCGCGTGCCGTGGTCGCCGCCGCGCTGCCGGCCGGCGGTGCCGTCGAGGGCGCCCCGCAGCAGTTCGGCACGGGTGCCGGGCTCCAGGCGCTCGATCCGTGCGGCGTAGAGGAGTTGGAGGCGCCGGGGCAGCGGGAGACCGGCGCCGCGCGGCAGACCGCCGCCGGGGTGCGGCGCGGCCGGGCCGGGCGGGAGCTCGTACAGCGCCAGCGGGTTGCCCCGGGCGTGGTCGAGGACGGTGCGGCGGGCGCGCGCGTCGAGCCGTGGACGGTGCAGCTCCAGGAGACGCTCGGCGGCCTCGTCGGACAGCGGCGCCACCGGCAGTTCCGGGAGGCGGGCGTCGTCGAAGCGGGAACGCTCGTCGGCCCGCAGGGCGATCAGCATCTTCACCGGACCGGCCGCCAGCCGGCGGGCGACGAAACCGCACACTTCGGCACTGGCGTCGTCCAGCCAGTGCCCGTCGTCGATCAGCAGCGTCAGCGGCCGTTCGGCGCCGGCCGGGGACAGCAGGTCGAGCACGGCGATGCCGAGGGCCATGACGGACGGCGGCTCGCTCGTGCCGTGCCCGAACACGACGTCGAGGAGCGCCCGTTGCCGCACGCCGAGGCGGGCGGTGCGGTCCAGCACGGGGTAGAGGCACTGGTGCAGCCCGGCGAACGGCAGCTCGGACTCCGCCTCGACCCCCGTGACCCGGATCAGTGCGTGCCCTTCCCGGCCGGCCAGCCCGGCCGCGTGGCCGACCAGGGCGCTCTTGCCCACGCCCGCCTCGCCCCGCAGCACCAGGGCCCGGCCCTCGGGCGCGGTCACGAACGAGGCCAGCGCGGCCAGTTCGCGCTCCCGGCCGATCAGGGGCACGCCCGAGGGGTCGGGGGCGCCGGGCCAGGGCCGGATGCCGTCGATGCGGAGCCTGCCATCTGCGGCCACGTCCCGTCCTTTACCACTGATCGGCGCTTGAAGTGCCTCCGACTGTCACACCGATGCAGCAATTTACACGTCCATTGCCATCCGATCATCGTGCTACTGCCTGGGCTCGGGCGCGCCGCGACGCGACGCGACGCGACGCGACGTGACGGGCGCCGCGCCTGAGACCGTGTCGGTGCTACTTGGGTGCCGCCGTCATGGAGGCGACCGCCTCCGCCGTGGTGGCCCGGTAGAGGCCCATGCGGGGGTTCAGGACGCGGACGCCATCGGGGAGCGGGAAGTTCTGGGTGTTCGCGAGGGGCATGTTGGTGCCCTCCTCGTCGGCCAGGACGTTGAGTTCGTTGATGCCGGGGGCGGTGCCGGTGGTGG
This sequence comes from Kitasatospora sp. NPDC059747, assembly GCF_042732955.1. NCBI lineage: Bacteria > Bacillati > Actinomycetota > Actinomycetes > Kitasatosporales > Streptomycetaceae > Kitasatospora > Kitasatospora sp. NPDC059747. Next base: position 15,607 of record NZ_JBHWGV010000049.1, read on the forward strand.
CGCCGCTCGGGTCGAGGTCGATCACGGCGTAGGCGTTCTTGCCGGCCGGGACCGGGAAGCGCGAAGTGCCGCTGGCGAGCACCGGCTTGATGTTCTTGCTCTGGTCGCGCGCGGCGGAGTTGCCCAGGTCGACCCCCGGGGACGAGCTCAGGGTGCAGGCGCTCGCGCCGGTGTTGCGGACGTCGATGACCCACTGGTTGGGCGCCCCGGCGCGTGCCGTCACGTGGATCGAGAGGTGCTGGATGTCGCACGGATCGGTGGCGGCGCCGGTGCCCCCGGTGGGAGGCGTGTGCGTGGCGGGGCGCGACGCAGCGCCCGTCGGGGGCGTGACGGCTCCCTTGGTGGGCGCCGCGGTGGCCGTCGGGCCCGCGACCGGGTCGGCGTTGTCGGGCCCGCAGGCGGTCAGGGCGAGTCCGGCCCCGACGACGAGGACGGCGGGGACGAGCAGCGGGCGGCGGTTGCGAACGGACATGGTGGCTCCCCGATGACGGTTCGTGCTGACTGCGTGGACACCTCACAGGACGGTCGTCCGACGGCATTCGGTGGCACGCGTGGCGTCACAATCATCAGGACATGACAGGGACGCGACCGTGACATTCCGTCAGGTGTGGCGCGGTTGACACGACGAGCCGTCCGGAGTCGGCCGGTCGAATATTCCCTGCGACATCCACGACCCTCCCGGGATACTGCTCGCCATGGATGAGATCGAGGTCGTCGTCGCCCATTCCGAGCGCGCGACCCTGCGCGTCGGCGACGTGTTCCTGAAGGTGGACGCCGACCGGGCGCGCATGGACGTCGAGGTCGAGGCGATGGCCCTGGCGCCGGTGCCGACGCCGGAGGTGCTGTGGTACGAGCCGCCCGTGCTCGCGATCGCCGCGCTGCCGGGGGGGGCGGGGGGGGGGGGGGGGGGGGGGGGGGGGGGGGGGGGGCGGGGCGCGCCCCCCCCCCGCCCCCCCGCCCCCCGCCCCCCCCCCCCCGCGGCCGGCGCCGCCGCACGCAGGCTGCACGACGCGCCGTTGCCGCCGTGGTCGGCCCGGGGAGTGGACGAGTTGGCGGCGGACCTCGACCGCGAGTGCGCGTGGCTCGTGGCGAACGCCGTCCTGCCCGCCGACCTCGTCACCCGCAACCGGCGGGTCGCCGAGGCCGCGCTGCGGCCGTGGACCCCGGTGTTCACGCACGGCGACCTGCAGACCGGTCACGTGTTCGTCGACGGCGACGAGGTCACCGGCATCATCGACTGGTCCGAGGCCGCCCGGGGCGACGCCCTGTTCGACCTCGCCGTCCTGACGCTCGGCCACGAGGAGCACCTCGGCGACGTCCTCGCCGGCTACGGCGCCGACGTGGACGTCGACGTGATCCGCGCGTGGTGGTCGTTGCGGAGCCTGCTGGCGAGCCGCTGGCTGGTCGAGCACGGCTTCGACCCGTCCGCGCCGGGCTGCGAGTTCGACGTGCTCAAGGCCCGGATGTAGGAAGCCCGCGCGGGCGAAACGCTGCACAGACGCTGCGAGTGGTCTCGGTCATCCGCCCGGCCGCACCGTTGCCGTGTGACCCTCTGCACGCAGCAGCGACCCGATGTGCAGCCCCTCCCCTGGATCAACGACGTGGCGCCCGAGGAGTTGTGCCGGCTCGTCGTGGCCGTGGCGGGCGGGAGCGAGGAGGCCTTCGCCCGGCTGTACGACGCCGTCGCCGGACCGGTCTACGGCACCGCCGTCCGGACGCTGCGCAATCCGGCGCACGCCGAGGAGGTGGCGCAGGAGGTGCTGCTGGAGGTGTGGCGCGGGGCAGCCGGGTACCGGCCGGAGCGGGGCACGGTGATGGCGTGGGTGCTCACGATCGCCCGCCGCCGCGCCGTGGACCGGGTCAGGTCGGTGCAGGCCGCGTCGGACCGGGAGACGCGCGCCGCGTCGCTCGAACCGCCCGTCGGCGAGTCGGTCGTCGACCTGGTGGAACGCGAGCTGGACGTGGAGCGGGTACGGGCCGCGCTCGCGGGGCTGAGCCGGGTGCAGCGCGAGTCGCTGGTGCTGGCGTACTACGGCGGGTACTCGCAGCGTGAGATCGCGCAGATGCTCCGCGTGCCGCTGGGCACGGTCAAGACGCGCATGCGGGACGGGCTGATCCGGCTGCGGGCGTCGTTCGCCACCGGTCCTGCGGTCGGCCTCGGATGAGTGCCGGCCCGAAGGCCGTCGGCCGGGACCGCCGGCCGGACGACAATGGGTGCGCCTCCGGTGACTCTCCGGGGGCTTCTGACGCCCCGTTCCCGGAGGACCTGATGGCCGAACCGCCCGTGCCCGACGCCGGGATGCCCACCGGGAGCGTGGCCCGGCGCCTGGGCGTGTCGCCGACGACGGTCCGCTCGTGGGAGCGCCGCTACGGCATCGGCCCGTCGGACCGGGAGCCCGGGCACCACCGCCGCTGGAGCGCGCGGGACATCGCGGTGCTGGAGGCCATGTGCCGGCTGACGGCCCGTGGTGTCCCGCCGGGCGAGGCCGCGCGGGTGGTCCTCGCGACGGCGAGTGAGGAGCCGTTCCAGCCCGAGGAGACGGCGACCGCACGCCCCGGGGGAAGCCGGGCGCTGCGCGTGGGGACGGTACGCGCCGAGTGCCGCGGCCTGGCCCGGGCGGCCGTACGGCTGGACGCCCCGGAGGTGGCCCGGATCCTGCGCGACGCCGTCCACGCGCTGGGGGTCGTGGACGCGTGGACGGAGGTGATGATGCCCGCGCTGCGCGCCGCCGGCCGCAAGTGGGCCGCCGAGGGCGAGCAGTACGTCGAGGTCGAGCACCTACTGTCCTGGCACGTGGCCTCGGTGCTGCGGCATGCCGCCGTACAGCCCGCGGAGGTCCGGGCGGTGCCGCCGGTCGTGCTGGCCGCGATGCCCGCCGAGCGGCACACGCTGCCGCTGGACGCCACCGCGGCCGGGCTGACCGCGCGCGCCCTGCCGTTCCGGATGCTCGGGTCGACGGTCCCGCCGCGGGCGCTGCTCGACGCGGTGCAGCGGATCGGCCCGGGTGCGGTGATGCTCTGGTCGCAGGACCGGCGGACGGCCGACCGGCAGCTGGTGCGGCGGGTGACCGACAGTGCGTGGGGGCCGCGCGGCTCCCGCGGCCGGGCGGTGGTGCTGGTCGCCGGTCCCGGCTGGGACCGCTCCCGGCTGCCGGCCCGCACCGCGAGCCCCCGCACCCTGGCGGGCGCGCTCGACCTGCTGGAGGAAGCGGTCGTCCCGTAGTCCCGGCCGCGGCACATCGCCGGCGCCACGGCCCGATCCGCCGGCCGATGCCCCGACCAATCCGCCGAATGGACGGCTCCGAAGGTTCGGTGCAGACAGCACCCGGGCCGCACCCGCGGCCCCGACGAACCGAGGGGCCTTCGTGACGACAGTCGACACCGTCTCCACCTCCGGAGCCGTCCCGCGGCCCCGGAGCGGACCGCCCGTGCGCCACGCGGTGGTGGTGGGCGCCGGCGTGGCCGGGCTCACCGCCGCGTACGAGCTGTCCGGGGCGGGCGTGCGGGTCGAGCTGTTCGAGGCGGACGAGCGGCTCGGCGGGCACGCGCACACGCAGGAGGCCGTCGGGCCGGCCGGGCGCGCGGCGGCCCTGGACACCGGGTTCCTGGTGCACAACGAGCGCACCTACCCGCACCTCGTGCGGCTGTTCGCCGAGCTCGGTGTTCGCACCCGGGCCAGCGACATGAGCCTGTCCGTGCACTGCGACGGGTGCGGCCTGGAGTACGCCGGTGCGCGCGGCCCGGCCGGTCTGCTGGCCCGGCCCGGGGCCGCGCTGCGCGGCCGGTACCTGCGGATGCTGGCCGAGGTGCCGCGCTTCCACCGGCGGGCCCGCCGCCTGCTCGCGAGGCCCGGGGACGACGGCCCCAGCCTGCGCGAGTTCCTCGCCACCGAGGGCTTCTCGCCGTACTTCGTGAGCCACTTCATGACGCCCGTGGTCTCGGCGGTGTGGTCGTGCGCGCCGGATCTCGCGGGCGACTACCCGGCGCGCTACCTGTTCAGGTTCCTCGACAACCACGGCCTCCTCAGCGTGAACGGCTCGCCGACCTGGCGCACGGTCGTCGGCGGCTCCCGGACGTACGTCGAGCGGATCGCCGGGAAGCTCGCCGAGCGGCAGGGCACGGTGCACCGGTCGGCCCCCGTCCGGGCGGTGCGCCGCCACCCGGGCGGCGTCACGGTCGTCACCGCGGACGGACGGCGCACCCGGGCGGACGCGGTGGTGATCGCCACCCACGCCGACCAGGCGCTGCGGCTGCTCACCGACCCGACCGACGCCGAGCTGGAGGTCCTCAGCGCCTTCCGGTACTCGCGCAACCCGACCGTCCTGCACCGCGATTCCTCCCTCCTGCCGGAGGCTGGCTGGGCCCGGGCCTCGTGGAACTACCGGATGCCCTCGTGCGACGGCCCCGCCGACCGGGTGCGGGTGAGCTACCACCTCAACCGGCTGCTGCGGCTGGACACCGGCGACGACTACCTGGTCACGCTCAACGAGGACGAGCACGACACCGTCCCCGAGGACCTGGTGGTGTCCCGCACGGTCTACGAGCACCCGATCTACACCGCCGGGACCGTCGCCGCCCAGCGCCGCCTCCCCGAACTCGCCACCGCCAGGACCGCGTTCGCCGGCGCCTACCACGGCTGGGGGTTCCACGAGGACGGCTGCCGCTCGGGTGTCCGCGCGGCCCTGTCCCTCCTCGGGGCGGAGGCGCCGTGACCGCCGAAGTCCGCCGCCTGCCCGGCCCCTGGGGCGCCGTGCTGTACGAGACGCGCACCGCCCACGTGCGCACGGCCCCGCTGCGGCACGCCTTCCGGCACCGCGGCTACCTGTGGCTGGTGGATCTCGACCGGCTCCCCCGACTCCCCTGGCCACTGGGAACACTGGCCTCCTTCCGGCCCCGAGACCACCGCCTCAACCCCGGCCACGGGAACGCGACGATCCGGCAGGATCTCCAGGACCACCTCGCCGCCCGGGGTGTGCACCTGGGCCGCGGCCAGGTGCTGATGCTCACTCAGGCCAGGTCGCTCGGCCACGTGTTCAACCCCCTCACCGTCTACTGGTGCCGCGACGAGGCCGGGCGCCCGCTCTGCACCGTCGCCGAGGTGCACAACACCTACGGCGGCCGCCACCGCTACCTGCTGCGCCCGGACGCCGAGGGCCGGGCCGGGACGCCGAAGGAGTTCCACGTCTCGCCGTTCTTCCCGGTCGACGGCGGCTACCGGATGTCCCTGCCGGAGCCGGGCGAGCACCTCCGCCTCGCCGTCCACCTGGAGCGCCCCGGCGGGCGCGTCTTCACCGCCACCGTGCGCGGCACCGCTCACCCGGCGAGCACCGCCGCCCTGCTGCGGGCCGCCCTGCGGCACCCGTTCGCCACGCAGGCCGTGAGCCTGCACATCCGCTACCAGGGCGTCCGGCTGTGGCTGCGCGGCCTGCCCGTTCACCCCAGGCCCGTTCACCCCCGGCCCGTCCCCGACAGCGCCCAGCCCGCCGCCGGGCACCCCGTACGCGAGGAAGAGGTGCCCTCCGCATGACCACCACCCCGGCCGCCCCGCGGTCGGCGCCACCCGCCCCGCCGACCCCGGTCGTCGACCCCGCCCGCTGGCCCGACGTCGCCCGCGTGCCGCACGCCCCGCTGCGCGCCGCCGTCGCCGGCCGGCTGCTGAGCCGGGTCGCCGCCCGCCGCGGCCTGCGCGTCGAACTGCCCGGCGGGCGCGTCCTGCGCCCCGCCGCACCCGGCGCCCCCGTCCTGCGGCTGCACCACCCGCGGGCGTTCCTCCACCGCGTCGGCGAGAGCGGCCTGATCGGCTTCGGCGAGGCCTACCAGGCCGGCGACTGGGACAGCCCCGACCTGACCGCGCTGCTCACCGCGCTCGCCGCCGCCCCGCAGACCCTCGTCCCGGCCGGCACCCGCTGGCTGCGCCGGCTGTACGTCCAGCGCCCGCCGGCCGCCGAGTCGTCCACGGTCGACGGCGCCCGGCGCAACATCCCGCGCCACTACGACCTGTCGAACGACCTGTTCGCACTCTTCCTCGACCCGACCATGACCTACTCGGCGGCGCTCTTCCCGACCGGCCCCGGCCGGGTGCCGCTCGCGACCTGGGACGGCCTGCCCGCCGCCCAGCACCGCAAGATCGACCGGCTGCTCGACCTCGCCGGCGTCGGCTCCGGCACCCGGCTGCTGGAGATCGGCACCGGCTGGGGCGAACTGGCACTGCGGGCTGCCGCGCGCGGCGCCCGGGTGGTCAGCCTCACGCTGTCCGAGGAACAGCTCGCCCTCGCCCGCCGCCGGATCGCCGAGGCCGGGTACGAGGGACGGGCCGAGGTGCGGCTCTGCGACTACCGCGCCGCCGAGGGCGCGTACGACGCCGTCGTCAGCGCGGAGATGATCGAGGCCGTCGGACGGCCGTTCTGGCCGGGCTACTTCCGCACGCTCGACCGGGTCCTCGCACCCGGCGGACGCGTCGCCCTGCAGGCGATCACCATGCCGCACGACCGGATGACCGCGAGCAGCCGCACCTACACGTGGATCCTCAAGTACGTCTTCCCGGGCGGCCTGATCCCGTCCCTGCGGGCGGTCTCCGAAACCGCCGCCCGGCACACCGCCCTGCGCGTGCGCGCGGCCGACGCGTACGGGCCGCACTACGCCGAGACGCTGCGGCTGTGGCGCGAGGGGTTCACCGCGCACGCCGGCCAGGTCGCGGCGCTCGGCTTCGACGACGTGTTCCGGCGCACCTGGGAGCTGTACCTCGCGCACTCCGAGGCCGGGTTCCGCGCCGGCTACCTGGACGTCCACCAGATCCTCCTCACCCGCGGGGCGCCCTCGTGAGCCGGGCCGTCCCGGACGGCGGCGCGTTCGCGCTCAACCTCGCCGTCACCGCCGCCGCCGTCCTCGCGATCATGCTCGCGACGTTCGTCGTCGGGGTGCGCACCGGCCGGCACCGGGCGGTCGACGTCGCGTGGGGCCTGGCCTTCGCCGAACTCGCGCTCGTCGGCTACCTCCTGTCGGACGGTGAGGGCGACCCCGGCCGGCGGGTGCTCGTCACCGTGCTCGTCGCGGTGTGGGGCGTCCGGCTCTCCGCCCACCTGTGGTGGCGCGCCCGGGGCCTGCCGGAGGACCGGCGCTACGCCCGCATGCTCGCCCGCGTGCCCGAGGGCCCGGCCCGCGTCCGGTACGCGCTGCGCAAGGTGTACCTGCTCCAGGCCGCGATCGTCTGGTTCGTCTCGCTGCCCGTCCAGGCGGCGCAGTACGTGCCGTCCCCGCCCGGCGCGCTCGCCTGGGCCGGGGTCGGGCTGTGGAGCGTCGGCCTGGCCTTCGAGGCGGTCGGCGACCGGCAGCTCACCCGCTTCAAGGCCGACCCCGCCAACCGGGGACGGATCATGGACCGCGGCCTGTGGCGCTACACCCGCCACCCCAACTACTTCGGCGACGCGTGCGTCTGGTGGGGCGTCTTCCTGCTCGTCGCCGACACGCCCGTCGGATGGGCGTTCGTCCTCAGCCCCCTCCTGATGACCTGGTTGCTGGCGTTCGGCAGCGGAAAGCCGATGCTGGAGCGCCGGCTCGCCGCCGACCCCCCCGGCTGGGCCGAGTACGCGGCCCGCACCAGCGGGTTCGTGCCGCTGCCGCCGCGCCGGGACCCGAGCACCCCGACCGCACCACCTGCGAGGCCCCACCCGTGACCGTCTCCATCGCCCTGTTCACCCAGGACCTGCGCCTGCACGACAACCCCGTCCTGCACGCCGCCCGCGCCACGGGCGACGAGGTCGTGCCGCTGTTCGTCCTCGACCCCGCCGTCGAGGCCGCCGGCTTCGCCGCCCCCAACCGGCTGGCGTTCCTCGCCGACTGCCTCGCCGACCTGGACGCCTCGCTGCGGCGCACCGGCTCCCGGCTCGTGCTGCGCCGCGGTGACACCGCCGAGCAGGCGGCGCGCGTGGCGACCGAGGCCGCCGCGGGCACCGTCCACCTCGCCGCCGGGGTCAGCGCCTACGCCCGGCGGCGCGAGGCCGCGCTGCGCAAGCACTTCGGCGACCGCCTGCACGTCCACGACGCCTCGCTGACGGTCGTCGGAGCGGGCCGGCTCACCCCGGCGAACCGCGACCACTACGCGGTCTTCACCCCGTACCACCGCGTCTGGCAGGAGGCCCCCTGGCGGACCGTCCTGGGCGCGCCCCGGAAGCTCGACACGCCGGACGGCATCGGCGGCGAGCACCTGCCCACCGCCCGCCCGGCCTCGCCCGCCCTGCCGCGCGGAGGCGAAACGGCCGCCCGCGAGGTCCGGCGACGCTGGGACATCGACGCGTACGCCGACATCCACGACGACCTCGCCGCCGACGCCACGTCCCGTCTCTCCCCCTACCTGCACTTCGGCTGCCTGTCCCCCACCGAACTCGCCGTCCGCGCCCAGCAGCACGGCGGTAACGGAGCCCAGGCCTTCGTCCGGCAGCTCGCCTGGCGCGACTTCCACCACCAGGTGCTCGCCGCCCGCCCCCACGCCGCCCGGCGGGACTACCGCACCAAGGACGACCACTGGCACCACGACGACGGCGAGGCCGAGGCGTGGCGCCGGGGCCGCACCGGCTACCCGATCATCGACGCGGCGATGCGCCAGCTCGCCCACGAGGGCTGGATGCACAACCGCGGCCGGCTGCTGACGGCGAGCTTCCTCGCGAAGAGCCTCTACCTGGACTGGCGCATCGGCGCCGCCCACTTCCTCTCCCTGCTCGTCGACGGCGACGTGGCCAACAACCAGCTCAACTGGCAGTGGGTCGCGGGGACCGGCACCGACACCCGCCCCAACCGGGTCCTCAACCCGCTGCGCCAGGCCGACCGCTACGACCCGGACGGGACGTACGTCCGCCGGTGGGTGCCCGAACTCGCCCACCTCCCGGGGGCCACCATCCACCGCCCCTGGCTCCTCGCCCCCGACTACCCGGCGCCGATCATCGACCCCGACACGCTCACCGCGCGGCTGCGGCACGCCCGGGGCCTGGACTGACAGGGTGGCCCGGCGGGCTCCGCCGATCCGACCGGGCCACCGGCTCCGAAGACCGCGCGACGCCTTCCTAGGACCCCGACACGAACAACCCGACATGAGCGACCCGACATGAACCGCCCGACATGAACGACCTGCCCCCCGCCCCGCCGCGCTGCCTGGTGACCGGCGCGACCGGCTACATCGGCGGCCGCCTCGTCCCCGAGCTGCTCGCCCGCGGCCACCCCGTCCGCTGCCTGGTGCGCGACCCCGGACGGCTGCGGGACCAGCCCTGGCGGGCGCGGGTCGAGACCGCCGTCGGCGACGTCACCCGGCCCGCCACCCTCACCGGCGCCTTCGACGGCGTGGACGTCGCCTACTACCTCGTCCACTCCCTCGGCACCGGCCCCTCGTTCGAGGCCACCGACCGGGAGGCCGCCCACGCCTTCGGAGCCGCCGCAGCGGCCGCGGGGGTCTCCCGGATCGTCTACCTCGGCGGGCTCGTCCCCGACGGCGTCGACGAGAGCGGGCTCTCCCCGCACCTGCGCTCCCGCGCCGAGGTCGGCCGCATCCTGCGCGCCAGCGGCGTGCCGACGGCCGACCTGCGCGCCGCCGTCATCATCGGCTCCGGCAGCGCCTCCTTCGAGATGCTCCGCCACCTCACCGAGCGCCTGCCCGCGATGGTCACCCCGCGCTGGGTCGCCACCCGCATCCAGCCGATCGCCGTCCGCGACGTCCTGCGCTACCTGGCCGGCGCCGCGCTCCTGCCACCGTCGGTCAACCGGACCTTCGACATCGGCGGGCCCGACGTCCTCACCTACCGCGAGATGATGCGGCGCTACGCCCGGATCGCGGGCCTGCGCCGACGCGTCATCCTCCCCGTCCCCGTGCTCACTCCCGGCCTCTCCAGCCACTGGGTCGGCCTCGTCACCCCGGTGCCGGGCTCCATCGCCCGGCCGCTCGTCGAATCCCTGCGCCACGAGGTCGTGTGCGGCGAGCACGACCTCGCCCGGTGGGTGCCCGACCCGCCGGAGGGCCTGACCGGCTTCGACCGGGCCGTGGCGCTCGCCCTGCGCCGCATCAAGGACGCCGACGTCGCCACCCGCTGGTCCTCCGCCTCCCTGCCCGGCGCCCCGAGCGACCCGCTGCCCACCGACCCCGACTGGGCCGGCGGCAGCCTCTACCAGGACCTCAGGGAACGCACGGTCGCCGCCGCACCGGCCGACGTCTGGCGCGTGATCGAAGGCATCGGCGGCGACAACGGCTGGTACTCCTTCCCCCTCGCCTGGGCCCTGCGCGGCCTCCTCGACCGCCTGGCCGGCGGCGTTGGCCTGCGCCGGGGCCGCCGCGATCCGGCCCGCCTGCGGGTCGGGGACTCGCTCGACTTCTGGCGGGTCGAGGAGATCGAACCGGGCCGCCTGCTCCGGCTGCGCGCCGAGATGCGGCTCCCCGGCCTGGCCTGGCTGGAGCTCTCCGTCACCCCGGACGGGGACCACGGCACCCGCTACCGGCAGCGCGCGCTGTTCCACCCGCACGGCCTGGCCGGACACGCCTACTGGTGGTCGGTCGCGCCGTTCCACTCGGTGGTCTTCGGCCGGATGGCCCGCAACGTCACCGAACGCGCCCGCCGGGCGGGCTGAGCGTCAACAGCCACCGCCAGCGGGGCAGCTCGGTACCGCAACAGGCGAGCGCGAGGACGGAGACGAGCACCGCCGCCCACACCGGGAACAGCAGCCAGGCGGCGACGACGGCCCCCGCGAGCTCGGCGAGCACCATCAGGACCGTGACCCACCCGGGCACCGCGACGACCGTCCCCGGCTTGTCCCCGGGCGTCTGCAGCACGGCCGGCACGCCGATCAGCACGACGTCCACCCCGATCGCCAGCAGCACCGAGTGCGGCCACAGCGCGATCGGCAGCCCGATCCACCCCACCAGCTCCAGCCCGGCCCTCAACCCGGTGGCGTACCAGGGCTCTTCGTACGTCCGCGCCATCGTCGCCTCTCCCCCGTCCACGAGTGCCGGGGCAGCGTAGCGCGCAACAGACCTCGGGCCGACCCGTCCCGCCGGTCCGGACGGCGGCGCTGGCGTTGACGTCGGCGTCAAGGTCTAGCGTTCTCTCCATGCGAATCGGCGAACTGGCGGCACAGGCGGGGACGACCACCCGCACCCTTCGGTACTACGAGTCGCGCGGGCTGCTGCCCGCCCGGCGCAACGGCAACGGGTACCGGGCGTACGACGAGGCGGACCTGCGGCTCCTGCGGCAGATCCGGACGCTCCAGGACTTCGGCTTCGACCTGGAGCAGACCCGCCCGTTCGTCGAGTGCCTCCAGGCCGGGCACCCGGAGGGCGACTCCTGCCCCGCGTCGCTGGACGTCTACCGCGGCCGGCTCGCCGAGCTGGACGAGTGCCTGGCGCGGCTGCACGAGGTGCGCGACCGGGTCGCCGCCCAGCTGGCCCGCGCCGAGCTCCGGGTCGAGGCCGAGCATCCGGGCGGGCCCGAACCGCACTGCGAGCTTTCCACCAACCATGCCCAGACGAAGGAGAGTTGAGATGACGGGAACGGAAATTCCGGCCGTGACGGACGCGAGCTTCGCCGCCGAGGTGCTCGCGGCCGACGTGCCCGTCCTGGTGAAGTTCACCGCCGACTGGTGCCCGCCGTGCCGGATGGTCGCGCCGGTGCTCGCGGAGATCGCCCGGGAGAAGGCCGGGGAACTGAAGGTCGTCCAGCTGGACGTCGACACCAACCCCGAGTCCCAGGCGGCCTACTCGATCCTCTCCATGCCGACGATGGTGCTCTTCCGCAACGGCGAGCCCGTGCGCAGCATCGTCGGCGCGCGGGCGAAGGCCCGGCTGCTGCGGGACCTGGCCGACGTCATCTGACGGCCGGACCTCGGGCGCACCCGTCGGCCAGGACCCGGCGGGTGCCGAGGGCCAGCAGGACCACCCCGGCCGACGCCGCCAGGGCGAGGGCCCGTTCCGCGTAGCCGGCGCCGGCGTGGCCGTGCAGCCCGATGAAGGCGATCACGCCGATGAACATCACCGGGCTGAAGGCCAGGGCACCCCCGGACCAGCCCTGCCACGCCGGGTTCGCGCGAAAGTGGGCGGCCAGGACGGACGGGGTGATCACCATGACCGGGAAGCCGACGAAGGAGATCGCCAGGTGCCCCGCCGCCTGCCACGAGCCGGACCCGAGGCCCTGGACGCACCCGGGGTCGGCGGCCCGGCAGTCGAGGCGGAAGAGGACGTCCCACACGTTGTCCAGCCCCAGCGGGGACGCGGCGACGAGCCAGGCCCCCGCCGGTCGCCGCCCGCCGGGGGCGGCCAGGGCCGGGCCCAGCGCGAAGAGGGCGAACGCGATGGTCAGGACGCCCGCGACGCCCTGCGCCGCGAGCACGAGCCCCGCGTGATCGGCCGTCCGCGCCCCCAGGTCGCTGATGCCGTGCGCGGAGCTGCGGTAGCCCCGCCCCTCTGCGATCCCGCCGACCGACCACACGGCAGTGAAGAGGACTTGGGCGACGACCGCTCCCCGGACAAGTGCCATCCGCATGCTCTGCTCCCCCCGACGCCCAACCCCCGTTGATACAGTTGTATCAGATGGAGGGCGTCGTGGAAGAGCCACCGCCCTCCGACCCGGCACGCCTTACCGCGGCACCGCTTACCGCAGCACCTCCGCGAGCACCTCGCCCAGCGGCGGTCCGTCCATCGCCGCGCGCAACTCCTCGACGGCAGAGAGCCGTTCCGCCGCCCCGAGCGCCAGGTACTGTCCAATCCGCTCGTTCAGGCAGCGGCGGAACCGGTCGTAGTGGCCGTCGTCGCGGCGGATCCGCCCGGCCAGCTCGACCAGCGCCGCCGTCCCCGTGAAGTCGTCCTCCGGGACCGGGCGGTCGGGCAGCAGGTCGGCCAGGCCGACGGCGGTCTTGGCGAACAGCGTCCGCTCCAGCCGGCGGACGGTGAACAGGTGCGCGTAGTGCTGCTCGGGCAGCGCGAGCGGGAGGCGGCCGAGCGCCAGCGCCTCGTGGAGGGCGGTCAGGCCGGGGGTGAGCAGGTAGTGCGGGGTGGAGGCGACGTGCCGGAGCAGCTCGCGCTGCGGCACCAGCCGGCAGTCCGCCCGCCGTCCGTCCACCGTGACCGTGCGCGCCCGCCGGCCGCCGAACGGCCCGCCGCAGACCAGGACGCGGCGGAACCGGGGCCAGTCGCGCAGCAGGTCGGGCAGCCAGCGCTCGATCAGCAGCAGGTAGTCGTTGTGCTCGTCGAAGTCGAGCAGGAAGTTGCGGAACCCGCCGAGGTTGATCAACAGGTCGTACTCCGACGCGGCCGGCTCCGCGCTCGCCGCCGCCCGCAGCCCATCGTGATCGACCAGCGCGCCGGTCGTCCGGGGCACCCGCCCCACCCCCAGCCCGGCGAACTCCGCGATCCGCTGCCGCACCCCGGGGAAGTTCTGCACCAGCCCGTGGGTGGCCAGCAGGTGGGCGGCCACCACCCGCTCGTGCGGGGACAGTTCACCGAGGTGCCGGTCCGCCGCCCCGAACCCGGACCGCGGAAGCGTCTCGCAGAGCCGCAGGATCTCCGCGAGCGGCCGTTCCAGGCGCCAGAACGCGAACAGGCTGTCCAGCAGGACCACCGGCCGGTCCGCCAGCACGCCGTGCAGCACGAGGTCGGCGTCCATCACGGACACCACGCGGTCGCAGCCGGCCAGCAGCCGGCTCAGGTCCGCGTCGCGCGGGGCCGGCGAGCGGATCTCGTCGAAGGCGTCCGGATTGCAGTGCGCGAACTCGGCGGCCACGCCGTCCCCGACGAAGATCCGCTCGTGGCCGCTCAACGCGCGCGAGACCGCGACGAGTTCGGCCGCCGGCCCGAACCCGCAGTTCTGCGCCCCCATCACGAGTCTCACGACACCTCCTCCAGACCCGCCGGCACCGCCGCGGACCCGGCCGGGAGCGCGTCCAGCACGGCGCCCAACTGCCGGGCGAACTCCTCCGGATGCTTGGCGTACCCGGCGTGGCCGCCCGGGAAGAGCGCCAGGTCGCGGCCGAGGAGGGCCGCGAGAGCGGCGACCGGACGGTGGATCAGGTAGCCGCGCGACTCCAGGCCGCCGGCCGGCGTGATCCGGTCGGCGAGCCCGCTGAGCGCGGCGACGTCCAGGGGGAACGCGGTCGTCGGGCGCATGACGTGGGCCAGGAAGAACTCCGTGTTGTCGCGCACTTCGGGCAGCGCGGGCGCCGGCCGTCCGCCGAAGGCACCCGCGAGGCTCAGCATCGCCGCCGCGGCCCCGTCCCGCCGGTAGGTCTCGTGCACCTCCTCGAAGAACGCGACCTGCGCCTCGCCGTCCGGCAACAACCGCATCGCCGGGGGCTCGTGGGCGACCACCGCGGCCACGCGGTCGGGGTGCGTCCGCAGCAGTTCGAGGGCCACGAGCGCACCGGCGCAGCTCCCCAGGGCGAGCACCGGTTCGTCGCCCACGGCGTGCCGGTCGAGCAGCCGGAGCGCGTCCTGCGCCTGGACGTCGACCCGCTGGTCGACCGGCGGCCCGTGGAGGGGGCTGCGGGAGATTCCGCGCGGGTCGTAGCTCAGCACCCGGTAGCGGGTGGCGAGTTGCTCGGCCAGTGGTTCGAACACCGCCGCGTCCGAGGCGCCGCCGGGCACCAGCAGGAGCAGTGGTCCGGTGCCTCTGAGCTCGTGGTGCAGGCGCGCCCCGGGGACGTCCAGGGTGCCGGTCTCCAGCGCTGCCATCACGTGCTCCAGGCGCGTTCCGGTGTCGGGCGGTCCCCGGCAGGATACCCACCGGACGCGAACGTTCCGGTGGTCCGACGCGCTGGCGGAAACCGGCCGGAACGCGAGTGCGCCCCGGCACGGAAATCGCCTCAGGATCCTCCCGGACAGCACACAGCACACGAATTGATCGAAGCACCTTGCGTCACACTGATCGAGCACAGACTCTCCGGTAAGGCCACGTCATAATCGGAGTATGGACTTTGGGTTGTCGGTCGCGTAGCGTGGCCGCCGTCGATCTCATCGACTTCTCATGTCTCCGGGGGTTTCACTTGGCATCGGAGTATTCAATCGCCATCATCGGCATGGGTTCTCGCGGGTGCAGCATCCTTGAACGGATCGTCACCCTGGCGCCCAGGATCGGAAAGCACGGCGCACCACCCGGCCGGTTACGCGTGGAGATCATCGACCCTTTATCCGAGGGCGAGGGACTCCATTCCGTCTCGCAACCCGACTACTTACTGCTGAATACCTTGTGCGGCGAGATATCGATGTTCCCCGACCGGGACGCGGTCGGGGCGTACGCGGGCGAGGCCGGCCCGAGCCTGTACGAGTGGGTGACCGAACGCGGTCTGATGATCGCCGGGGACGGGCACACGGTGGGCCGCACCGGCCGTCCGGTCCGGCCGAACGACTTCCTGCCCAGGCGGCTGCTGGGCGAGTACCTGCAGTGGTTCCTCGCCCGCCTGCGCGAGCGGGCCCCGTCCTGGCTGAGCGTGACCGTGCACCGCTCCCGGGCGACCTCGCTGGCCTCGGATCCCGGCTCCGGCGTCCGGATCGGCCTCGCCGACGGTTCCACGGTCGGCACCGATTACGCCTTCCTGACCGTCGGTCACGTCCCCAACCGGGAGAATTCCCCGCCGATCGCAGCCGAATTCCCGTCGGCCGCCGCCCGGCACATCGGCGACCCGTACCCGATCCCCGACAAGCTCGCCGTGATCCCGCCGGAGGGTTCGGTGGCGGTCGCCGGATTCGGCCTGTCGGCCATGGACGTCATCGCCGCATTGACGGTCGGCCGCGGCGGCCGATTCGTCCCGGACGGCCGGCGGCTGCGTTACCGGCCCGGCGGCGCCGAACCGGAATTGCTCCTCTATTCCCGTTCCGGAGTCCCGTTCCGGGCCCGCCCGCACCGCATGCGAATGAGCAGCCGCTTTCAGCCGCTCGTCCTCACCCGGGCGACGGTGGCCGAGTTCCGCGAGGCCGGGCCCCTCGACTTCGACGACTGCCTGTTCCCGCTGCTGCTGACCGAGATGCGGATCGCCTACCACCGGTGCCGCGCCCTGGTCGAGGGCGGCGCCGACGCCGAGGCGGCGCTCGCCGCCGAGCTCACCGCGGCGGCCGACACCGACAAGCTCCCCGCGACGCTCGACCTGCTCGACCAACTGCACGGCCCCTTCGACCCGTTGAAGGCCTGGGACGACTCGGCCGCCATGGAGCTGCACGACAGCGCCGGCTATCAGCACTGGCTGGCGGAAACGATTCGCCACGATCTCGTCGAGGCCGACCGCGGACTGGACCACAGCCCCCTGAAGGCAGCCCTGGAGGCCGTCCGCGAGGTCCGCGACACCCTGCGCGACGCCGTCAACTTCGGCGGCCTGACGAACGCCTCCCTCGACCGGTTCCTGCACACCACCGTGCCGCTGTTCAACCGCGCGGTGGTGGGACCCCAGAAGGAGCGGCACGCCGAACTCCTCGCCCTCATCGAGGCGCGGGTCGTGCGCACACCGTTCGGCGCGGCCCCGTCGGTGCACTGGAACGACGACGGCGGCCGGTGGACGATCGCCTCGACCCGCCTGGCGACCCCGCACCGCGAGGACGTCGACTGGCTCTGCGCTGGCAACTCGCCCTGGCCCGCCGTGGACTCCTCCGCCAGCCCGCTGATCCGCTCCCTCCACGAGGACGGCCGGATCCGCCGACTGCTCCCGGAGAGCACCGCCGTGCGGGGCGCCGACGTCGACGCCTCGCTGCACCCGGTCGACGCCGCCGGCGTGAGCGACCCGCGGCTCTGGCTGATCGGGCCCCTGTGCGAGGGCGCCACCTTCTACAACCACCTCGTTCCGACCCCCGGATACTCGCGCGCCTTCGTCGACGCCCACCGCTGCGTCGCGGAGCTCTTCGCCCTGGACAACGAGAGGAACGCCCAGTGACCACCGACACCGCCGCCGGCCGCCCCGGCGCCGCCAACGCGCAGGACGAACTCGCCAAGGGCCAGTGGAACGACGCCTACCGGCTGGAGGACGGCCACACCAACCTCTGGGGCGACCCGCCGGTGCCCTACGTCGTGAACGCGGCCAAGCTGTTCGCCGACCACGACGCCTTCGTGGTCCTGGACCTCCCGTGCGGCGACGGCCGCAACCTGCCGCCGCTCGCCCAGGCGGCCACCGTCGTCCTCGGCGGCGACACCTCCCGCAACGCGATGGGGATCGCCCGCCGGGTGGTGGCCAAGGCCAACGCCGACAACGTCGTCTTCAAGGTGACCGACGCCTTCGCCACCGGGCTGCCCGACGACTCCGTCGACGGGATCTTCTGCTGGGACCTCCTCGGCCACCTCACCGAGCCCGTCAAGGCGCTCCAGGAGCTGTACCGGATCTGCCGCCCCGGCGGTCACGTCGTCGCGAACATGTGGACGATGAACGACTGTCAGGTCGGCGACCCCGGCATGAAGGAGGTCCGGCCGAAGGAGTACCTGGACCACGCCGACTTCTACTGCCGCTTCTTCGACCGCCCCGACCTCGACGCCTACCTCGCCGACGCCGGGCTCGCCGACGAGGTCGCCGCGGTGGAGCTGCTGCGCTGGATGGAGCCCCCGCACGCCGGCTACCGGCCCTACTTCCACGAGCACGAGAGCCTGGCCTTCACCATCCGGAAGAAAGGTCGGTGACCCGTGGCGGCTCCCCTGACCGGAAGGATCACCGCGAACCCGCACACCCTGCTCCACGAGGAGGTCCTGGCCCCCCAGTTCGAGTTCGAGCTGGAGCACCTCCTGCCCTGGTACCTGGCGATCGAGAAGGTGCTCGCCCTGGAGTACCTGCGGATGGGCCTGATCGACGCCGGGCAGGCCGAGCTGATCGGCAAGGCGCTGCACGGCATCACGGCGGCGACGGTCTCCGCCGATCCCGAGCGCAACATGTCGGACATCGCGTTCGCGCTGGAGCGGCACGTCGACCACCACCTGCCCGCTCCCGTCCCGGCCTGGCACGTCGACCGCAGCCGCAACGACCTCCAGGCCTGCGCCCAGGTGATGTTCGCCCGGCACCAGCTGGCGCTCACCGCCGACGCCCTGCTCGCCCTCGGCCGCTCCGCCCACCGCCTGGCCGGGGAGACCACCGAGCTGCTCATGCCCGGGTACACCCACGCCCAGGCCGCGCAGGTCATCACCCCCGGCTACTACTTCGCCGCCGTCGGCGAGGAGGTGCTGCTGGCGGCCCGCCGGCTCCTCACGGCCCACGACGAGATCGACCTGTGTCCGCTGGGCGCGGGCGCGATGGCCGGTCAGGAGCTCGCGTGGGACCGCGACCGCGCCGCCCGGCTGCTCGGCTTCGCCGGCCCGCGCCCGCACGCCCTCGTGGCGGTCGCCTCCCGGGACTGGGCGCTGCGGATCACCGGCGAACTGGCGCTGTTCGGCGTGGTGCTGAGCCGCTTCACCACCGACCTGATCTCCTGGGGCAGCAGCGAGTACGGCTTCATCGACCTGCCGGACGCCTACGCCGGGATCTCCTCGGCGATGCCGCAGAAGAAGAACTTCCCGCTCCTGGAACGGATCCGCGGCAAGACTGCCCACCTCGCCGCCTTCCACGTGGACACCCTGACGGGCCAGCGGAACACCCCGTACTCCAACTCGGTCGAGGTCTCCAAGGAGGCCGGCGCCAACGTCCTGACGGCGTTCCGCACCGCCCGCAGCGCGTTCACCCTCGCCACCGCCGTCCTGGACAACCTGGAGTTCCGCGCCGACCGCATGCGCGAGGCCTGCGAGCGCGAGTACCTCGGCGGGTTCACCCTCGCCAACCTGCTCACCCTCGACGAGGGCGTCCCGTGGCGGACGGCGCAGGTGGTGGCCGGCGGCTACGTCCTGGCCGCCGCCGAGCAGGGCGCGTCCCCGCGGGACGTCCGGCCCGACCTCCTGCGGCAGGTCGCGAAGGACCACGGCTTCGAGATAGCCGAGCCGCAGCGCCTGCTCGCGACCGCCTTCGACACCGACGCGAGCATCCGGCGCAAGGTCTCCGCCGGTTCGACCCGGCCGGAGGAGGTCCGCACGATGCTCGCCGACCAGTCCGACCGCTACGACGGGATCCAGGCCGCCTGGGACGCCCGGCGCCGCCGGATCCGCGAGGCCGGGGCAGAGTCCGACCGCCTGCTGGGCCTCACGTCCGGCTGAGCCGCCGGCGGGACACGGCAACGCCCGGCGCCGCACGGCGACGGACGATCACGGACATCCACCGACGGCCACCGACGCTCAATGACGGCCGATGACGCTCAATGACGGTCAACGAGGAAACCATCATGTTCATACGGAAGGAAGCGGGCATCGGGGTCGCCAACGGCACCTTCGGGGAACTGCTGCAGGGGATGCTGCTGGAACGCCAGCGCCGCTTCCTGGTGACCCTGCCCATCGACGCCTGGTCGACCGCGGTCTTCCGGGCCACCACGACCACCGACGAGATCACGGTCAGGCCCACCTGGAAGCACAAGTCCCGGCACCTCGCCACCCGGATCCTGCGCGCCCACGGGTACATCGGCGGCGGCACCCTGGAGCTCGACTCCGCGATACCCGAGGGCAAGGGACTGGCCAGCTCCTCGGCCGACCTCGTCGCCACCGCCCGCGCCGTGGCCGACACCCTGAGGATCACCCTCGCCGAACCGGAGATCGAGTACTTCCTGCGCGGGATCGAGCCGTCCGACGGCGTCATGTACGCGGGCGTCGTCAGCTACTACCACCGCGAGGTGCGCCTGCGCGAGCGGCTCGGCTTCCTGCCCCCGCTCACCGTCGTGGCCCACGACCCCGGCGGCACGGTCGACACCGTCGGCTTCAACCGGACGGTCACCGCGCCGACCCTGCGCGAACGCCGCGAGTACCGCGACCTGCTCGACACCCTGAGCACCGCCGTGAGCTCCGCCGACCTCGCCACGATCGGCGAGGTCGCCACCCGCAGCGCCGAACTGCACACCCGCCGGCTCCCCCGCCCGGACTTCGAGGAACTGCACCGGATCTGCCGCGACCACGACGGCCTCGGCCTGGTCGTCGCCCACAGCGGCACCGTCCTCGGCATCCTCCTCGGCGAACACGGCGCCGACCCGCCACGGCTCGAACAGGTCCTCGCCCGCTGCGCCCGCCTCCCGGGCACGGTCGAGGTCCACCGCACGCTCGGCAAGGCCGATTACGACACCCCGCACCCCTCTGTCCACCACGCCGGCTCCATCGGAGGAGACTGTGCTCTTTGACAGTGTTGTCGACGCGATAGGCCACACCCCACTCGTCCGGCTGCGCCTCGACTCGCCCGCCGGCGTGGAGGTCTTCGCCAAGCTGGAGTGCCAGAACCTCTACGGGATGAAGGACCGGGTCGCCCGCACCATCATCCTGACCGCCAAACGGACCGGCGCCCTGCCCGACGGCGCCGCGATCGTCGAGAGCTCCTCGGGGACGATGGCCCTCGGCGTGGCCCTCGTCGGCCGCGCGCTCGGCCACCCCGTCCACATCGTCACCGACCCGCGCATCGACGACATCACCCTCGCCAAACTGCGCTCCCTCGGGTGCGAGGTCCACATCGTCGAGGCCATGACCGGGACGGGCTGGCAGGGCGCCCGCCTGGAGCTCCTGGCCCGGTTGCGCGCCGAACTGCCCGGTGCGTTCTGGCCGGACCAGTACGGCAACCCCGACAACCCGGCCGGCTACCGCGCCCTCGCCGCCGAACTGCTCGACGACCTCGGCGGGTTCGACGTGCTGGTCGGCTCGGTCGGCAGCGGCGGCTCGCTCTGCGGCACGGCGCGGCAGTTGCGGACCACCCTGCCCGAGCTGCGGGTCGTCGGGGTGGACTCCGTCGGCAGCGTCCTGTTCGGCCAGCCCGACCGGCCCGGACGCAAGCAGAGCGGCCTCGGCAACAGCCTCCTGCCGGGCAACCTCGACCGGCGGCTGATCGACGAAGTCCACTGGCTCAACGACCTCGAAGCCTTCACCGCGACCCGCGAACTCGCCCGCGACCAGCAGATCTTCGCGGGCAACACCTCCGGGTCCGTCTACCAGTTGCTGCGCCACCTGGCGGCCCGCGCGGCCCCGGGGACGAGGATCGTCGGCATCCTCCCCGACCGCGGTGACCGCTACACCCGCACCATCTACGACGACGACTACTGGACCGAACACCAGGTGGACCGACAAGTGCCCGCCACCGCACCCGTCACGATCACCCCGGGCCAGGTCGCCGAGCACTGGTCCCGCACCGAGGAGATCGAACGCTCCACGGACCGCCAGCGCCTGCTCTTCGTCGAGTCGAACACCACCGGCACCGGCATGCTCGCCCTCCGGCTCACCCGGGACCTCGGTCTCACCCCGGTCCTGCTCACCAACTCCCCCGAGCGCTACCCGGACGTGGCCGGCACCGGCTGCGAGGTGGTCACCTGCGACACCAACTCCGCCGCCGCACTGCGCGAGACCGTCCGCGCCGCCTGGCGCCGGGAGGAGATCGCCGGGGTCGCCACCACGAGCGACTTCTACCTCCCCGCGGTGGCCGGACTCACCACGCTCCTGGGCCTGCCGGGGAACTCCGTGGAGAGCATGACCGCGTGCCGCGACAAGGCGGTCACCCGGGCCCGCCTGGCGCAGGCCGGCGTCCGGCAGCCGCGGTTCGCCGTCCTGGCCGACCCGACGGACGTACCGGAGGCGGTGGCCCGGATCGGCCTGCCCTGCGTGGTCAAGCCCGCGGACGACAGCGGCTCCAACAACGTGCTGCTCTGTTCGACGGCCGAACAGGCGGTCGCGCAGAGCCGGGTGATCCTCGCCGAGACGGTCAACGTCCGCGGGCAGGCCACCGCCGGCACGGTGCTCGTCGAGGAGTACCTGGACGGGCCGGAGTTCAGCGTCGAGACGTTCAGCCGGGCGGGCGAGGTGCACTGCGTCGGGATCACGCAGAAGCACCTGGCGGGCCCGCCGCACTTCGTCGAGCACGGCCACGTCTTCCCGGCCGCCGTGCCGCCGCACGTCGCCGACGACCTGGCCGGGGCCGCCCGGCGGGCCGTCCGGGCGGTCGGGCTGACCAGCGGCGCCGCCCACACCGAGGTCCGGCTCACCCCGGAGGGCGCGGCCGTCATCGAGGTCAACGGCCGCCTCGCGGGCGGGATGATCCCCGAGCTCGTCCGGCTCTCCACCGGGATCAACCTGCTCGAGGAGCAGGTCCGCGCCGCCCTCGGCCGCCCGCCCCGGCTGGACCGCGTCCCGGCCCGGGCCGCCGCCATCCGCTTCCTGCTCGCCGAGCGCGAGGGCACCTTCTCGCACGTCTCCGGGACCGAGGCGGCGCGGGCCCTCGAAGGCGTCCGCCATGTCACCGTCACGGCTCGCCCGGAACAGCGGGTGGAGCCCGCGAAGAACGCATACCATCGGCTCGGCTACGTCATCGCCGAGGGCGAAACCCCCGACGCGGCCGCCGAGTTGTGCGCCAAGGCGCACGACGAACTGACGATCGTGCTGCGAGAGCGGAATCCATGACCAAAGCGCAATCCACCGCGAGCCCGGTACCCACCGCCGACAGCTGGCCGCGGCAGAGAGCCGCCGTGCTGCGGGACGCGGTGGGCGTCGGGCTCGCGGTCGGCGCCCTGGGCCTGTCCTTCGGCGCCCTGGCCGTCGTCGCCGGCTTCTCGGTGCTGCAGAGCTGCGTGCTGTCCCTCCTGATGTTCTCCGGCGCCTCCCAGTTCGCCGTGATCGGCGTCCTCGGCGCCGGCGGCGCGGCCCTCACCGGCGCGGCGACCGCGACCCTGCTGGGCGTGCGCAACAGCCTCTACGGGCTGAACCTCTCCGCCCTCCTCCAGGTCGGCGGCCTGCGGCGGGTGGCCACCTCGCAGCTGGTGCTCGACGAGAGCTCGGCGATGTCCATGGGACGCGGCACCCGGCGCGAGGCGCGGCTGGCCTTCTACGCCACCGGCGCGGCCGTCTTCGTCTGCTGGAACATCGCCACGCTCGCCGGCGCCCTCGGCGCGAAGGTCCTGCCCGATCCGGAGGCGCTCGGCCTGGACGTCGCGTCGCCCGCGGCGTTCGTCGCCCTGCTGATGCCCCGGCTGCGCGAACGGCGGTTCTGGGCGGTGGCCGTGGCGGCCGCCGCCGTCGCGCTGGCCGGGGTGCCGCTCCTGCCCGTCGGGGTGCCGGTGCTGCTCGCCGGCCTGGTCGCCGGCGTCGCCGGCCTCGCGCTGCGCAAGGAGAGCCGCTGATGTGGACCGCGATCCTGCTCGGCAGCCTCGGCGTCTACCTGCTGAAGCTGGCCGGCCTGTGCGTGCCGGAGTCGGTGCTCAAGCGACGGCGGGTCCAGGAGATCTCGGCGCTGCTGCCCGTCGCCCTGCTGGCGGCGCTGGTCGCCGTGCAGACCTTCAGCCGCGGCCACGACCTCGTCCTGGACGCCCGCGCGGCCGGCTTCGGCGTCGCGGTGGTGGCCGCGCTCCTGCGGGCGCCCTTCCTCCTCGTGGTGGCGCTCGGCGCCGCGACCGCCGCGCTGCTCCGGCTGGTGAGTTGACGTAGCGTCACGTGTTCGACGACGGACCGCGTATGCTCGGAGCGACTGGCGAGGCGCGGCCGTACGGGCGAGTTCGGGCAGGTCCGCGCGCGGGGATCGCCACGCGTACCGCAGAACTACCGCAGTGTCACCGGAAAGGAGAAGGAGCCGGCGGGCCCGGTCGGGCGACCGCGGCTCCAACTGCCCATGGGAATCGACCACCACGGCCGCACGCACCGGCTGGACTGGGAAGACGTCACGCTGAGGGAATGGGACTGCACGGTCCTGTGGTCGGATCCGGCCGATCCCGAGGCCGGGATCGTCCTGGACCGCTCGGCCTTCTACCCCGGCGGCGGCGGCCAGCCGCCGGACCACGGCGTGCTGATCTGGCAGGGCGTGCAGACCTCGATCATCGGCACCCGCAAGGGCGACGACCTCTACCTGCTGCCGGCCCCGGGCGACCCCGTCCCGCCCGCGGGCACCACCGTCACCGGCGCCCTCGACGACCAGCGGCGCAGTTCCCTGATGCGCACCCACTCCGGGCTGCACGTCCTGTGCGGCACCGTCTTCCGGGACTTCGGCGCCCTGGTGACGGGCAACAACATGGAGCCGGGCGAGGCCCGGATGGACTTCAACCTGCCCGAGGTCCCGCCGGGCTTCAAGCAGGCCCTGGAGGACGCCGTCAACGCGGAAATCTCGGCCGACCGCAAGATCGTGGTCCGCACCCTGCCCAAGGCGGAGGCCGAGGCCATCCCGGACCTCGTGCGCACCCAGTTCAAGGCGCCCCCGGACGTGCCCGAGGTCCGCGTGGTCGACATCGTCGGCCTCGACGCCCAGGCCGACGGCGGCACCCACGTCGCCTCCACCGGCCAGATCGGCCGCATCACCGTCACCAAGGTGGAGAACAAGGGCCGCCAGAACCGGCGCGTCCGCATCCGCCTGGAGCCCTGAGACCGGGCGGTTCGGGCGCCCGCGCCGACGGCACTCGCAAGAAAGTTCCCCTTCGCCGAAACCTTCGCGCCTTGTCATGACTGAAACACCGTCAGGGCGGGCATAACGATGACAGCCACCGACGGCCTCGGCTGAAGCTCCCCCACGAGCCCAACCGAGGCCTGGCCGGCGACCGGGCCTGGACGTGACTCCCCCCACGGAGTGGCGACCAGGCCCGCATGGTGTTCAACCAGCGACACGCAGCGTACATGCCATATCAACGTAACGCTACTGTGCCGCCGGATCGAGTGCCGCCGGGCCCGCCAGGAGGCGCCCTTCGCGACGCCTTCGGTGCCCCTGACCTGCGGCGACAACCTGCGGCGCGGTGCCTGCCAGGACTCTGCTGGGCTGAGGCACTGCAGCCCCAGGGCGGGCCGGCGTCACCAGCGGTCGTGCACCTGGGGCCGGATCCGGCGGTCGTACAGCTCCCGTACGGTGTCCAGGGTGGCCTCCGGCAGTGGCGCCAGGTCGGCGGCGGCCGCGTTGGCCCGCGCCTGCGTCACGTTGCGGGCGCCCGGGATCACCGTCGTCACCCCCGGCTGCTGGGTGATCCAGCGGAGCGCCGTCTGCGCCGCCGTGGCACCCTCGGGCGCGAGTGCGGCGAATTCGGCCGCCGCCTCGACGCCGGTCGCGAAGTCCACCCCGGAGAAGGTCTCGCCCTGGTCGAAGGCCTCGCCGTGCCGGTTGTAGGTGCGGTGGTCGTCGGCGGCGAACACGGTCTGCCGGGTGTAGCGGCCGGAGAGCAGCCCGGAGGCCAGCGGCACCCGGGCCAGGATCCCCACCCCGGCGGCCTCGGCGGCCGGCAGCACCCGCTCCAGCGGCTTGAGCCGGAAGGCGTTCAGGATGATCTGCACGCTCGCGACACCCGGGCGTGCGATCGCCGTCAGCGCCTCCGCGCAGGTCTCCACGCTGACCCCGTACGCGGCGATCCGATCCTCCGCCACCAGGGTGTCCAGGGCGTCGAACACCTCGTCCGCGGAGTACACGGGCGTCGGCGGGCAGTGCAGCTGCACCAGGTCGAGCCGCTCCACGCCCAGGTTGGCCCGTGAACGGTCCGCCCAGGCACGGAAGTTGGCGAGGTGGTAGTGCTCGGGCCGCTGCTCGACCCGGCGACCGAACTTCGTGGCGACGAACACCCCGGCGTCCGGGCGGCCCTTGAGGTAGCGGCCGATCAACTGCTCGCTACGGCCGTCGCCGTAGACGTCGGCGGTGTCGAAGAGGGTGACACCGGCCTCCACCGAGGCGTCCAGCACGGCGAGGGCGTCCTCCTCGCGGACGTCCCCCCAGTCCGCGCCGAGCTGCCAGGTACCGAGTCCGACGATCGAGACGGGACGGCCGGTGCGGCCGAGTACGCGCTGTTCCATGACGCGAGCCTCTCACGCCGCACCGCACGGCACCCCGCGCCGCCCCGGCCGGCCGTCACTCCCTCGGCGCCCCCGCCCCCTCGTGTCCCGCCCCCTCGTGTCCCGGGGCCGCGGCGGTCGCGACCGGCTCGGCGGACCGGCCGTTCAGGAGCCGTGCGATGGCCACTGACCCGGCGCCGTGGATCAGGATGCTGCCGAGCACCGTGAGCGTCATGGTGTCCAGGGCGGTGACGGCGAGCGGCCCCTCCGGGAGGCCGTTGAACGCGAGCAGGCCGAACACGATGGACGTCGTGCCGCGCGGACCGAGTGCGCCGACCATGAGCCGTTCGCGCCAGCTGAACTTCGAGCCGAGGAACGCGAGCAGGACCGGCACGATCCGCACCACGGTGAGCGCGGCGACGGCGACCACGACGATCGACCAGTCGACGCCCTCGCTCACCGTCAGCACCACGGCGTTGCCGAAGAAGAACCACATGCCCATCGTCATGATCGAGTTGGTGTCCTCGATCAGCTGGAAGTCCGAGGCGTCGGGAGCCGAGGCGCCGTGCCGGCGGACCGGCGCCTGCCGGATGAACCGGAAGGCGATGCCGCACACGAACGCGGCCACGAAGCCGTTCCCGTCCACCGACACCGTCACCGTGTACGCGATCAGCGGCGAGACGAGCACCATGATCCGCCGCGACTGCGCCGTCATCCAGCGCGCGCCGTCGGCCCGGTTCATCAGCCACGCGATCAGCGCCCCCAGCAGGAAGCCCGCCAGGACGGCCTTCACCGCCGCCGGCACGGTCGTGCCCAGCGCCTCCGCGGGCGTG
Organism: Kitasatospora sp. NPDC059747; assembly: GCF_042732955.1. Lineage (NCBI taxonomy): Bacteria > Bacillati > Actinomycetota > Actinomycetes > Kitasatosporales > Streptomycetaceae > Kitasatospora > Kitasatospora sp. NPDC059747. The sequence continues at coordinate 42,194 of NZ_JBHWGV010000049.1, forward strand.
CGCGCTTCGGAGTGCGTCCCGGCCAGGATCAGCGCGAACAGGAACAGCGGCGACACGATGCCGTCGTTGTAGCCGCTCTCCACGTTCAGCACGCCGCGCACCCGCGCCGGGATCCGCGGATCGCGCACGAGGGTCTCGGCCGGGGCGAAGTCGGTCGGGACGATGATGCACGCGATAAGCAGCAGCACCGCCCACGGCATGGCGGGCAGCAACAGCCACCCGAGCAGCACCATCAGACCGAGGCTCAGCGGCATCGCCACCAGCAGCGCCCGCACCGCCGACACGGGGTCGTTGCCGAACAACCGCCCACCCGGCAGCTCGGTGGCATCGACGAACAGCAGGACGGCCAGGATCACCTCGGCCACGTGCTGGGCAACCTCGGAGTCCATCGTCGCCGCGAGGTGACTGTGCGTGAACACCCCGGTGAGGACCCCCGCCAGCACCAGCACCAGCGGGGCCCGCACGTGCCACTGCTCCAACCGCCCGGCGACCAGCGACCATGCCGCCACCACGCTGGTGATCACGATTAGTACAAAGATCATCGTCGAGAGGGTACCCCACCAAGGTGTCGACACAGCCCGACCACCGCCCGTGCCCATCCGTATCGTGTACGCCATGGCGAACGAGGCAGATTCGAGGACGTCCGGCAGCGCATTCCCCCGTCACACCTGCACGTGCTTCGAACAGTCCCGGGCGACCAATCGGCGCCGCGTGCGCTTCCACGACGACCGGCAGGACACGTCGTCGCCGACCTGGCAGCACCTGCTGACGCTGATCGAGGAAGCGGCCGCCGACGGACGCGAGGTCTTCCGGCCGCTGGCCGACATGAGTCCGGAGCAACGGCGGCAGATCATCACCCTGCCGCCCACGATCGCGAAGCTCACCGCGGTCAGGCATTTCGACCTCTACGGCAGCAACCTGGTCCGCATCCCCCCGGAGATCGGCGCCATGACCGGCCTGGAGGAGTTCACCCCGTACACGTCGTACCGACTGCACTGGTTCCCGTACGAGCTGACCAGGTGCCCGAACCTGAAGCGGAGCACCGTGAGCACGCGCGCCTTGTACGGGAACGAGAAGTTCCGCCCACCGTTCCCCCCGCTCCGGTCCGGCGGCGAGGGGGCGGGCAGCACGTGCAGCGTGTGCGCACGGCCGTTGGACGGCATCGGGATCCACCGTGCATGGATCTCCCTGCGGGTCGCCACCGACGTGCTCCCGCTCCTGGTCGACGCCTGCTCCGAAGCCTGCGTCCAGGCTCTTCCCACACCTCCGGACGGCTACGTCCGAACCCCCCACCCGGGCGGCCCCGGGATCGACCAACCCACGGCCGACTACGCCTGACCCCCACCGCGGAGCGACGACCCGCGCGGCTGTTCGCAGGACTGCCATCGGGCTGTTACGGGTGTCCATTGACCTGCTGGAACGGGCTCGCCACCATCGGGGCATGACCTTCGCGAGCTGTCGCCGTCCCCGGTAGTCACCCCACAGGCCGTTGCGGAACCTCGACCGGACCGAGGACCGCCATGACGCTCGCACTCGTCGCCGACCCCGCCCCGCCGTCCGCCGCCGACAAGCCGGACGCGGCCACCGCACGTTCGCCGGGACCGCCGAACAGGTCGCCGACACGATCGAGGAGTGGTTCCGCCACGGCGCGGCGGACGGATTCAACATCATGCCCGCCGTCCTGCCGTCGGGCCTGGAGGTGTTCGCCCGGCGGGTGGTCCCGATCCTGCGCGAGCGCGGCCTCTTCCGCACCGAGTACACCGGCACCACCCTGCGCGACCACTACGGCCTGCCCCGTCCGGCCGGCCGCTCCGGCACCGCCGCGAGTCGAGCTGCGAAAATCCCGGCCCCAGGGCATCGCCGCCCTCGGTCATGTACCTTTTGAGCGCTGATGACTGACCGTTCATCAGATAGCTGATCCGATGACTGGCGCAGGGGCGTGACGTGGCTTCTCCTTCTTCCGACCCATGGTTGAAGCAGCACACCGTTCAGATTGCCGCGGCGATCATCGCAGCCATGGGGGCGATCGCAGTGGCCTTCATCAGCGGCGCGTTCTCGCACCCTTCCTCGGCCTCGCGATCCCCCGGATCACCCATCGGAGTTTCGGTTCCGACCCCCACGCCGACCCCGGAACCGGCGTCGAGCCGGCCCCCGCCTTCTCCTGCTCCGGCAACTGCTCCGGCACCCGCCACACCAGATGCCGGAGCAGGAGAGGACGGTGCGGACAGCTGGATCGCACAGCTCTACTCCGAACCGGTCTCCACGGGCATCGCCACTCGGGACCAGCGGCTGGCACAGGTCCGGGCCGACGTACCGACGGCCCAGGTCCTGCGGAGCGACGACTTCGCCTCACTGCGCCCCGGGTACTGGGTCGTCTACGACCCGGGTCCCTTCAGCGACGGTTCCGCGGCTCTCGCCTTCTGCGCAACACACGGCCGCATCGGCCAGGACCGGTGCATCGGCCGCTTCCTGAGCCATCACGCCGCGGACTTGCCGTACCAGTGCTTTCCGCCGGCCGCCAACCCGTCCGGCTACTGCAGGCACGGTTGACGATGCAGGGGACGGTCTCATGCGCGGCCCGAGCCGGCGGCGGGCGGGTCGTCAGAGCACCGGCGGGCCGGCCTCGATGCGGCGCAGGACCGGGGTGAGGCGGTCGAGGTCGGGGCCGGTCTGGAGCCGGCGTTCGTCCCACCAGGTGGCGCCGGCGTCGTGGAGGGGGCCGATCAGGTCCCTGGCCCTGGCCGCGTCCGGGGGTGTGGCTCCGCCGAGCACGAACTCGAACGGGCGGTCGGGCTCGGCCGTGCGCTGCTCGCGGACGTAGCCGATCAGGTCCCGCACCTCGGCCGCGTCCGGCACGTGGCCGTGCCGGGCGCGTTCGTAGAGCGGGACCGCGCCGTCGAAGCGGGCCGCGCGGCGCATGGGTGGGCGGCGCGGCCAGAAGCCGCCGATCCAGACCGGCGGGCCCGGCTGCTGCACTGTGGCGGGCAGCAACGTCACGTCGCGGGCCTCGTAATGCGTGCCCCGGTGGTCCACCGGGGTGCCGGACCAGAAGCGCCGCAGCAGGTCCAGGCCTTCGTCGAGCCGCTCGGCCAGGACGCGCGGGTCGGCGGTGTCGCCGAAGCTGCGGTACTCGTCGTCCACCGGGCCGCCCAGGCCCGCGGCGAAGACGACCCGCCCGCCGCTGAGGTGGTCCAGGGTGGCCACCTGGCGGGCGAGTTGCTGCGGGCGGTAGCGCGGGACCGGTGTCAGCAGGGTGCCGAGCCGGATCCGGGTGGTCGCCAGCGCGGCCGCGGTCAGCAGCATCCAGGGGTCGCCGAACGGCCGTCCCTGATGGTGCCGGTGCAGGACGTGGTCCCAGACGAACAGCCCGTCCCAGCCCGTGTCCTCGGCGGCCACGGCCACGGTCGCGACGTTGCGGGGATCGGCGAAGTCGCCGAAGTTGGGGATGTTGACGGAGAAGCGCATCCCCGTGCGTTCCGACGGGATCACGACCGGCCTCCAGGGGTGTCGGCGGAAAGGCGTTGGGCGAGGTACACCGGGACGACCGAGAGCAGGACCAGGACCGCGGCGACGACGTTGACGACGGGCGCCTGGTTGGGCCGGGCCAGGTTGGCGTAGATCCACACGGGGAGCGTCTGGACGCCGGGGCCGGCCGTGAAGGTGGTCACCACGATCTCGTCGAAGGAGAGCGCGAACGCCAGGAGCGCCCCCGCCAGCAGGGCGGACCGCACGGCGGGGAAGGTCACGTAGCGGAAGGTCTGGAAGGTGTGCGCGCCGAGGTCGGCGGAGGCCTCCTCGGCCGAGGGCGACATGCGGCGCAGCCTGGCGACGACGTTGTTGAACACGACGACGATGCAGAAGGTCGCGTGGCCGATGACGACGGTGAGCAGCCCGAAGCCGATGCCCGCCGGGCCGAGGACCGTGCGGAAGGCGGCGTTGAGGGCGATGCCGGTGACGATGCCGGGCAGGGCGATCGGCAGGATCACGAGGAACGACACCGTCTGCCGGCCGAAGAAGCGGTGGCGCTGGACGGCGAAGGCGGTCATGGTGCCGAGGACGAGCGCGACCAGCGTCGCCCCGGCGCCCGCCTGCACGGAGGTGACGAGCGCGGTGCGGGCGCCGTCGGACTGCCAGGCCCGGACCCACCACTCGGTGGTGAGTCCGGTCGGCGGCCAGGCGAAGGAGCGGTCCTTGTTGAGCGAGTTGACCAGGACCAGGAGCAGCGGCAGGTAGACGACGGCGAGGCCGGCGGTCATGGCCGTGCGCAGCGCGATCCGGGCGCGGCGGGAGAGGTTCACTGGTGTTCGCCCCCTACAGCGAGTCCAGGGCGCCGGTGCGGCGCACGGCGAGCAGGTAGCCGACGATCATCACCACGGGCACGCAGGACAGCGCGGCGGCGAGCGGCAGGTCGAGGGTCACGTTGTCGGCGATCGCGGTGCCGAGCATCTGCGTCTTCCCGCCGACGATCCGCACGGCGATGTAGTCGCCGAGGCTCAGCGAGAAGGTGAAGACGGAGCCGGCGAACACCGAGGGCAGGACCTGCGGCAGCACCACCGAGCGGAACGTCCGCCCGGCGGAGGCGCCGAGGTCGGCGGAGGCGTCGAGGAGGTTGGCCGGCAGGTTCTCCAGCCCCGCGTAGACCGGCAGGATCATGTACGGCAGCCACAGGTACGCGAGGACGACGACGACCGCCGCCGTGCCGTACCCGGGGCTGGACAGCCCGAGCGGCGCGCCGAGCCAGTCCAGCACGCCGCCCTGGCCGAGGATGACCCGCCAGGCGTACGCCTTGACGAGGTAGCTGGCCCACAGCGGGGTCAGGACGGCGACCACGAGGAGCTTGCGGGTGCGCGGGCGGGCGATCCGGGCCATGTAGAAGGCCATCGGGAACGCCACCACGGCGTCGATCACCGTGACGGCGGCGGCGATGCCGAGCGTGCGCAGGGCGATCGCCCGGTAGACCGGCTCGGTGAGGACGGTGGTGAAGTTGGCGGTGTTCCAGGTCCGGACGACGTCGGAGGTGAAGTCGTCGACCGTCCAGAAGGCGGAGAGGAGCAGGACGGCGAGCGAGCCCAGGTAGGCGAGCACCAGCCAGGCCATCGGCGCCGCCAGCAGCAGCGCGAGCCGTAGGCCGGCGTGCCGGTGCAGGACGGACGCCGCCCGGCGCAGGCCGCCGCGCCGCCCGGGTCGGGCCAGGGGCGGGGCGGCCACGTCGGTCGTCACCGGTCAGCCCTTGATCTCGGTCCAGGCGGCGGTCCAGGCGGCGTAGTCGGTGCAGGGGGTGCTGCGGCCGTCCAGGCAGTTCTTGACCGGGGTGGTCCAGTAGTAGACGTTCTTCCAGTACGGCTCGTCGGTGGCGTGGAAGGTCGTGCAGAAGTTCTTGTCCGCGGTCTGGTCGCAGGCCTTGGCGTTGGCCGGGGCCTCGCCGAACCACTCGGCGACCTGGGCGTTGGCCTTCGGCGAGACGATCCAGTTCATCCACTGGTAGGCGCAGTTCGGGTGCGCGGCCTTCGCCGACACCATCCAGGTGTCCGACCAGCCGGTCGCGCCCTCCTTCGGCAGCACCGCCTGGACCGGCGCCTTGTCGGCCTGCGCCAGGTTGGCGATCACCTGCCAGGTGGTGCCGACGACGGTGTCGCCGGTCTTGAAGGAGTTCTCCGCCTTCTGGTAGTCGCTCCAGTACTCGCCGACGGACTTGTGCTGGGCCTTCAACAGGTCGACGGCCGCCTTGAGTTGGGCCTGGTCGAGGGCGTAGGGGTTCTTGATGCCGAGTTCGGGCCTGGTCTTCATCAGGTAGAGCGCGGCGTCGGCGATGTAGATCGCGGAGTGGGGGGGCGGGGGGGGGTGGGCGGGGGGCCCCGCCGCCCGCGCGCGCCCGCCGCCCCCGCCGCGCGCGGGCCGGGCGCGCGGGGGGGCTGGGG
>NZ_JBHWGV010000049.1:48121-58641 GCF_042732955.1 Kitasatospora sp. NPDC059747
GGGTGGGGTCTTTGTATAAAGGCGGGGGGGGGGGGGGGGGTGTTTTTCTGGGGGGGTGTGCCCGGGGGAGGGGGCCCCCCCCCCCCCCGAGGCGCCGTCGAAGACGACGCTCCACGAGTCCGGCGCCGGCGAGACCTTGTCGGTGCGGTACATCAGCAGGTTGGCGCCGCGGCCGTGCGGGATGCCGTACATCCGGCCGCCCACCGAGTTCCACGGCTGGTTCTTGAGGCCCTCGAAGATATCCGCGTAGTTCGGGACGAGGCTCGTGTTGACGGGGGCGACGTCGCCGGAGGCGATCAGGCGCAGCGTCGCGTCGCCGGAGGCCGAGACGGCGTCGTACTGGCCGGTCTTCATCAGCGAGACCATCTCGTCGGAGGTGCCGGCGGTCTTCGTACTGACCTTGCAGCCGGTCTGCTGCTCGAAGGGGTGGACCCAGTCGACGTTCTTGTCGTCCGAACCGTCCTCGGCGTAGCCGGCCCAGGCGACGAGGTTGACCTGGCCCTCGCCGGCGCCCAGGGACTGGAGCATCGGGAGCTTCGGCGGGTTCGGGCCGTGGGCGCCGGTCGTCGCGGTGTTGCTGCTGCAGCCCGCAAGCAGGAGGACCGCGGCGGTCGTCGCGGTGCGGGCGATCGAGGGGATGCGCATGGGGTGTCTCCGATCTTCAGGGGAGAGGAACTGCGGGTGGACTACCGGCCGACGCGCACGGTGTGCTTCCGCTGCCAGGCCAGCACGACGTCCGTGCCCCGGTGGCGGACGACGTCGGCCGAGCCCTCGTCGAGGTTCTGCCGGACGGCGGTCAGCCGCCCGCCCGCCTCCAGGTCGACCAGGAACCGGGTGTGGCCGCCCGCGTAGACGACCTCGGCCACCCGCCCGGTCGCCGACAGCTCGTCCGGCCCGGCGGGATCGTCCGGGTGCGCTATCCGGATCTTCTCCGGCCGGATGCTGAACGGCCCCGCCTCGCCCACGACCTGCTCGGCCGCCGCGCCGTCCAGCAGGTTGGAGATGCCGACGAAGCCCGCGACGAAGGCGGTGGCCGGGTGCTCGTACACCTCGGCGGGCGAGCCGACCTGCTCGATCCGCCCCGCGTTGAACACCGCGACGCGGTCGCTCATCGTGAGGGCCTCGTCCTGGTCGTGGGTGACGAACACGAAGGTGATCCCGACCTCGCGCTGGATCCGCTTGAGCTCCGCCTGCATCTCGTGCCGCAGCTTCAGGTCCAGCGCGCCGAGCGGCTCGTCGAGCAGCAGCACCTTCGGCCGGTTCACCAGCGCCCTGGCGAGCGCCACCCGCTGGCGCTGGCCGCCCGAGAGCCGGGCCGGGCGGCGCCGCTCGAAGCCGTCGAGCCGGACCATCGCGAGCGCCGCGCGCACCCGCCGCGCCCGTTCGGCCTTGGGCACCCGGCGGACCATCAGTCCGTAGCCGACGTTCTGCTCGACCGTCATGTGCGGGAAGAGGGCGTAGTCCTGGAACACCGTGTTGACGTCCCGGTCGAACGGGGCGAGTCCGGTGACGTCCGCCCCGCCCAGCAGGACCCGGCCGGCGGTCGGCGACTCGAAGCCCGCGATCATGCGCAGCACCGTGGTCTTCCCGGAGCCCGACGGGCCGAGCATCGCGAAGAACTCGCCCTCGCCGATCTCCAGGTCCACGCCGTCGACCACGCGGACCTGGCCGTCGAAGCTCTTGGCGAGCGCTTCGAGCCGGACCGCCGCGGGCGGCGGGGCCGGTCGGGGCGCGTGGTCGTCGCTCATCAAGTCCTGCGGCCTTCCTGGTCGGTGTCCCGTCGTCGCTGCCGTGCGGGTGGCGTGCGGGTGGGTGTCATGCAACGGACGAACGGCTCGGCGCTCGGAAACCTAGGGGGATTCCCCCGATCCGGCTATGGACGCCCGCACGGTCTTCCGCCGCCGAGTTGTGCGGCGCTACAGTCCGGCGCATGTCGGTGACCCTGCGCGAACTTCTTGGGGAAGAGGCCCTCGGCCTGCGGCTGTGCACCGGCCCGGCCGGGGCCGAACGCGTCGTGCGCTGGGTCGCGGTGACCGAACTCGCCGATCCCACGCCGTGGATGACGGGCGGCGAGCTGCTCCTCACCACGGGCCTGCGGCAGCGGACCGCCGCCGCCCAGACCGCCTTCGTCCAGCGGGTGGCCGCCGCCGGCGCGTCGGCGGTCGGCTTCGGCACCGGGCTGAGCCACCCGACCGTCCCGCGGGCGACGGTGGCCGAGGCCGGGCGGCTGGGCCTGGCCGTCCTGGAAGTCCCGTACGAGACGCCGTTCATCGCGGTGAACCGCCTGGTCGCCGAGCGGATCGCGGCCGAGGACCACAGCGCGCAGCGGCGGCTCGTCGACCAGCACGACCTGCTGGTCCAGGCGCTGCTGGGCGGCGAGGGCCTCGGCGCGCTGCTGCGGGTGCTGCGGCGGGCGTGCGGGTCCGAGGTCGCCGTGCTCGACCGGCACGGGACGGTCCTCGCCGCCGCCCCCGAGCGGTCCGACGCACTGATCGAGGAGGTCCGGGCGGCCGGGCCGGACCTCGCGGAGTCGCCGGGTGGCCCGGTCCGGCTGCCGGTCCAGGTCGACGGGATGCTCGCGGCGTTCCTCTGCCTGCGGTCGGCCGGCGACGCCGCGGACGTGCTGCCGTACGCGGTGCGGCTGGTCGGCCTGGAACTGGCCCGCCGGCAGGCCCACCTGGCCGGGCGGCGGGAACTGGCCGGCCAGGTCGTCGAGGACATCGTCCGGGACGTGATCGCCCCGGCCGCCGCCGAGCGCAGGCTCGCCGCCTTCGGGCTCGACGCCAAGACCGCCCACCGGGTCGTCCTGGGCAGTCTCGGACCGGACGGCGGAGGGCCCGCGGCCGACCGGCGGCTCGCCCGGCTGCCCTGGCTCACGTCACCGGCGCCGGGGCACCCCGACTCCCCCGAACCCGTGCTCACCGCCGTCGTCGACCGGTACCTGGTCGCGGTGGTCCCGCAGTCCGCCCCCGTCGACGCCCTGGCCCGGCGCTTCGGCACCGCCCTCTCCGGCCTCGACACCCGCGCCTCCGTCGGAATCGGCGGCTGCTACCGGGGCGTCGACGGCCTGCGCTGGAGCTGGTTCGAGGCCCAGGCCGCCCTCACCCGCGGCCCCGGCATCCACACCGGCGACCCGCTCAACCTGCCGCGCCTGCTGCTCTCCAGCCCCGATCTGCCGCTCAAGCAGCTCGCCACCGAGGTGCTGCGCCCGCTCACCCGCTTCGACGAGGCCAACCAGGCCGACCTCGTCACGACCCTGCACGCGTACCTGGCCGCCGACTGCTCGGTCCAGGCGGTCGCCGACCGCCTGTACGTCCACCGCAACACCGTCCGCTACCGCCTGGACCGGATCGAACGCCTCACCGGCCGCTCCCTCCAGTCCATGCAGGACCGCTTCCAGCTCTGGCTCGCCCTCCTCGCCGCCTTCCCCGACCGCGAGCCGGCGAACTCCCGGCCCGACTGACCGGCTCCGGCTGATCGGCTTCGGCCGACCGGATCCGCCGGGCGGGAACCGGATGGCGCCCGACGTCCGTCCTGGACACCGGAGTTCATGCGTTCGACTGGCATCCACGGGGGGATGGAGAGTGTCGGAGAGCGGCAATTTCATCGGAGTGTTCTTCGTCATCGTCGGACTGGTGCTCGCCGGGGCGGGCCTGGCGTCGGCGATCGGCGTGGCCGGCGGGGCCAACCGGCGGGCGCGGATCCTGCAGGACGGAGTGCCGGCCGAGGGGCGGTGCCTGGAGACGTACGTGACGGTCGAGCGGCGGGTGGGCTCGGACCTGTCCGACCCGGGCCGCCACGTGCGGCACACGATCATCGGGTTCCGCACCGCGGACGGCCGCGACATCCGCATCGAGGAGACGTCGGGCGTACCGCGCGTCGTCGGTGACCACGTGCCGGTGCGCTACCTGCCCCTCGAACCGCACGTGGCGATGGCGGTCGACCGCAGCCCGGCCGGACAGGCGGCGGCCTCCGGCGCGAAGGTCGCGATGGGAGTGGTGTTCATGGTCGTCGGGCTGTTCGTCGTCGTCGTCGGCATCGGCATCGCGTCGAGCGGTTTCGACTCGGGACCGCCGCACGTCCCCGGCTTCCCCGCGCCGCAGGAGCCCGGCCCCGGGGGGTACGACTTTCCGTAGGGCCGGCGGGTCGCACAACCGCACGGCAGGGGTGAGGTCCGGCGGGATCGACCAACTGCCCCTTGCCGCGCGCCCGATCCGGCTAGCCTCGTACCACCGGTCTGGGCGCGGGAGCGTGCGGGAGTAAAAGTGGCCAGTGATCAGCCGCAGTTCCGGCGGATGGAGCGTCATCTGCGCGGCGGCGCCGAGGACGTCGACTACCTGATCGACCTGTCGAACGTCGTGCGGGAGACCGCGCTCGGCGGGGAGGCGCCCCGGGCGCTCGGGCGGCTGCGCCTGGTCCTGCGCGCCCTGCGGGAGTTCACCGGCGACGACCGGGTCACCGTCCACGCGATCGCCGACGACAGCCTGATGCGGCCGGAGTCCGACGGGCATTACCCGCACCCGGACGAGCCGCGCCTGCTGCGCGAGTGGCGGGACCGGGGGCTGATCGCCTCGGTCGGCGCCGCCGACCTCGACCTGCTCGAACAGGCCGACGAGTACCGCATCAGGGTCGTCAGCGGCGACAACTTCATCGGGCACCGGGCGGAGCACCGGTGGATCCAGGGCAACCGCGACCGCTTCCTCAAGCCGGTGCGCCCGCACGGCGGCCCGGTCCGGCTCGTCCCGCGCGACATGCGGGTCTACTCCGACCGGGAGATCTCCCGCGAGGGCGAGAAGGACCGGCTGCGGGGCGACGGGATGCTCTTCGAGGGCCGGCCGCGGCGCAAGGTGCTGGAGCGCTCCTGGCGCTGCCCCCTGCCGGGCTGCCACCCCGCCCCGGCCTTCCGGCGCCGGCGGGTGGTCTGCCGCACGCACGGCACGCTGCTCACCGACAGCGGGCCACGCCGTCCCCGCGTCCAGCTGAAGGTCATGGTGGACGGGCAGTGCCGGGCCTGGCACAACCTGGTGCAGGACGAAAGCGTGGAGTTCGTCCTCGGCCGGGCCAACCTCGACCGCATCGAGCCGTGCCACCTCGCCGAAGAGCGCCGCAAGCCGATCAGCCGCGAGCACTTGGTCCTGGCCTCCCGCCGGGGCGCCCTCCAGGTGCTCGACACCAGCCTGGCGGGCTGCGCGATCCGCACCGCCCGGCCCGGCGCACCGCCCACCGCCTGGACGGACCTTCCGCGCCTGCGGGAGGAGTCGCCGCAGCGCCCGAGGCAGTCCCTGTTCCGCCCCTTCGGCCCGGACGACGAGATCCTGATCGCCCCCGGCGTCGTCCTGTGCCGCAGCGGCCAGCAGTGGCCCGGGGAACGCCCCGAGACGGTGCCGGCCAAGGCGCCCCGGCGCTCGCCCACGGCGGACGAGCCCACCCGGCCGGGCTGAGCCGGAGCGGACGGGCGGACCCGGAGCGGACGGCGGATCCGGAGCGAACGGCGGACCCGGTCCAGGCCGGCGGAACAGTCAAAGAGGCGACGAGGAAGAAGAGTTGGAACACCTCTGGAACACCGATCCGGAGCGGATCGGCCCTTACCGGCTGTACGGCAGACTCGGTGAGGGCGGCTACGGCACGGTCTACTACGCCCGCCGGATCGAGCCGGGCGACTGGGCGGGGCGCGAGGTCGCGCTCAAGGTGATCCGGCCGGACCGCCTGGCGAGCGACCAGCGCACCTACCGCGAACGCTTCGTCCGGGAGGTGCGGGCGGCCCGCGCGGTCGGCGGCCGGCACACGGCCAGGGTCGTCGACGCCGACACCACCGCCGACGAGCCCTGGTTCGCCACCCGGTACATGCGCGGCATCGACCTCCGGTCGACGCTCCGCTCCTGCGGCGGCCCGCTGAAGGGACGCACCTGGCAGGTCCTCGCGGCCGGGCTGGTCGACGCGCTGACCCGGATCCACGCCGTCGGCCTGGTCCACCGGGACCTCAACCTCTCGAACGTCCTGCTGGACAGCCACGGCCCCTGCGTCATCGACTTCGGCATCGCCCGCGACCTCACCCGCACCGACGGGACCGCCCTCACCGGGGCGGGCAACCCCGGCACCCGTGCGTTCTCCTCGCCCGAGCAGCTGAGGAACCGGCCGGTGGAACGGCCGGGAGACGTGTTCTCCCTCGGGCTGGTCCTCGCCTACGCGGCGCTCGACCGCCATCCGTTCGGCGCCGGATCCGAATCGGAGATCACGGCCGGCATCCTCGCCGGCCGGCCCCGGCTGGACGGCCTCCCGACGGCGGTCGCCAAGGTGGTCCGCCCGTGCCTGGAGCCCCTCCCGCAGAACCGGCCGACCACGGACCGGCTCGCCGCCCTGCTGCCGGCCGCCGAACCGGACGTCACCGGCTGGCTGCCCTCCGCCGTGCTGGCCGCCATCGTCGACCGCTGGCAGGTCGCGAACGAGCTGCGCGAGCCGCTGCGCCGCCGGCCCGCGACCGCGGGTCCGCGGCCATCGCTGACCGTGCCGCCGACCGCGCCCGGCCTCTCCCCCACCGCCGACGACTGGAACCGCGAGGACCACGACCTCGCGGCGTCGCCGACGGGCGGCGGACAGCGGCAGGGGACGACCCAGCCGCCGACGGCGGCGAAGCAACCGGCCGCCACGCAGCCCGCCGTGAAGCAACCGGCGGCGAAGGGGACTGTGGCGAAGGGGACTGCGGCGAAGCAACCCGCGGGCAAGCAAGCCGCGGCGAAGCAACCCGCGGCCGCCCAAGCCGCGGCGCCGAAGGAGAAGCCCGCAAAGCCGTACGTCGGCGAGCCCGGGGCAAAGTGGCGGGCCGCCGCCGAGGCCGGGAACGCCAACGCGATGCGCCAGGTCGCGCTGGCCGTGCGGGCGACCGGCGATCTGCAGGCCACCCTCTACTGGCTGCTGCTGGCCGCCGGGGCGGGCAACACGACCGCCGCCCGCGAGGCGGCGCAGCTGATCGAACGGTACTTCCCGCACCGCGGGCCCGAGGCCGTCACGCTGTACCGGTCGGCAGCGCGGGCCGGCGAGTCCCAGTCCATGATGCGCCTCGGCACGCTGGCGGAGGCAGAACCGGGCGGCGCCGGACGGGCCGAGGCGCTGGTCTGGTTCGAGCGCGCCACGGCCAAGGGCTCCAACCAACAGGCCACCGACGCCGTGGCCCGGCTCAGGAGCACCCGGCCCAAGACCGGCGTCTCCTGGCGCGAGCGCGCGCTCCTGACCGCCTACCAGGACGCACCACCGGGCAACGAGGGCGCCACGGCGTTCGACCTCGCGAGCTGGTACCACAAGGAGACGCGCGTCCCCGAGGCGCTGCACTGGTACCTGAAGGCCGCCCGGGCCGACCACGCGCACGGCATGCTGCTGGCCGCGGAGCTCCTCGAACAGACCGGCCGGGCCGAGCAGGCGATCACCTGGTATCGGCGCGCCGCCGAGAAGCGCCACCCTGCGGCCGGCAAGGAAGTGGAACGGCTGCGCACGGGGCTGGAGCGCGCCCCCGGGCCCTCGGGCGCGGCGGCAAAGGCGCCTGCCAAGGCACCGGTGCAGGCACCCGCGAAGAAGCCCACGAAGAAGGCCGCCGCCACCAAGACGTCCGCGCCGGCCAAAGCACCCGCAAAAGCGCCCGCCAAGGCGTCGGCGAAGGCGCCCGCGAAGGTGCAGATCCCCTCCACGTCGCTCTCCGCCCGGGAGCAGGCGCAGTTCCACGAGCTCAACGGCCATCCGGCACACGCACTCACCTGCTTCCTGGCGGCCGAGCAGCAGGGTGACCCCACCGCACCTCGCGAGGTCGCCCGCCTCTCACTGACACTGCACGAGACCGCCACCACGAGCGAGGAGCGCAAGCGGCTCAGAAGGGCGGCCGTCAAGCGCTACCGCGCCCTGGCCGAGGCCGGCGACCGCGCCGCCGCGTCGATCATGGCCACCCTCGACCCCGCCCGCACCCGCCACTGGCTGGAACAGGCGGCCGCGGCGAACGACGCCGGGGCGATGCGGAAGCTGGCCCGCCTCCACCTGGAGTCGGACACCGCCCAGGACCACCGGATCGCGCTCGACTGGCTCCACCGCGCCGGCGAGGCCGGCAACCTGGGGGCGATCCTGGACGGCGCCCGGGCCCTGGAGCGCAACGGCTCGTACCGGGCGGCCATCGAGTGGTACGGCTGGGCCGACGAACGCGGCCACCCCGGCGCGGCCGAGCAGGCCGCCCGGATCGAGGCCGAGCACCCCTTCACAGCGGCGCTGCGCCTCTTCTCGAAGCGGACCTGGCTCCGACAGCGGGACGACCGCACGGGTCGGAACACCTAGAACAACAGCTCCGGAACCCGGAGGAATCAGCGCTGCCAGAGGAACGCGGCCCCACCGCACTCGCGGCACGTCGGCCACACGAACCCGTCCGGTGCGAGCGGGATTCCGCCGGTGCGCCCCCAGGAGCGGGGGCAGGCCTCAGGACTTCTCCTCGCGGCGCCGCGCACGGCGCCTGCGGAGGTGCCACGCGACGATGGCGATGACGACGAGGGCGGCCAGCGCGATCGCCGCGACGCGGCCCGCGACGCCCTCGACCCGGCGGTAGGCAGCGCCGGCGAAGTAGCCGAGGAGGGTGCAGCCGACGCCCCAGGCGATGCCGCCGACGGCGTTGTAGAACAGGACGCGGCGGTAGGGCATGCGGGAGGTGCCCGCCAGTGCGGGCACCATCGTGCGGAGGAAGGCGATGAACCGGCCGAAGAAGACGGCGGCCGAACCGCGTCGGCTCATGAAGTCCCGCGCCCTGTCGATCCGTTCCTCGTGTCGGCGCAGCGCGCGCGTGTGCAGGAGGGACGGCCCGAAGCGGCGGCCGATCTCGTAGCCGACGGAGTCGCCGAGGATGGCGGCGCCGACGACGGCGACCGTGATCCACGCGAGCGAGACCTTGCCCTGGTGGGCGAGGAGACCGCCGAGGATGGCGGAGGTCTCACCGGGGACGACGAAGCCGACGAATCCCACGAAGATCGCGTCCTCGGCGAAGACCAGCGTCGCGACGACGGCGTACACCACCGGTCCGGACAGTCCGCGCAGCCAGTCGGTGATCACGTTCATCGGCGCACCCCGCTCGGGATCACCCTCCCATGATCCCGCCGGAACGCCCCGACCGCCCACGACCACCCCGGGTGACCGCCGGGTGACCACCGGTCCTCAGCGCGTCGGGCGCCTGCCCTTGCGGTGGTCCTGCTTCGGGAGGATCTGCCCGAGCATCGTCGGCCCCGAGGGTTCGCTGCGCGCAGGCGCCTTCGGGAGCGGCGTCTCGCCCTCGAAGACGAAGGTCCGGCCGCTGATCTCGACCCACACGGACTCGTGCAGCAGCAGCCGCTGCCCGCGCCGCAGCTGCCACGTCCGCCCGGGCCGGACCTCGCGCTCCGTGCCGTCGGCCGAGCGGACCCGGCAGCCGTTGGTGCTCGTGTCGTGCGCCTCCAGGACGCCGTCGTGGCAGGCCAGCCGGACGTGCGAGCGGCTGACGAGGTGGGTGGCCGCGCCGGTGAGCCACGGGCCGATCAGGACGGCCCGCTGCCCCTTGCGGGCCACCGGGTCGCGTCCGACGACGACGTCGTGGCCGGCCACGACCACGACGCGCGTCTGCACCTCGTCGTTCACGTGGATCTTGACCTCGACCTGGCTCGGGCGCGGCCCGCGGTCGATCAGCGGCAGCCGGTGCGTCGGGCAGACCGCCCGGCCGCGGTCGTGCCGCGGCAGCGCCTGGCCCGCGCCCGTCCGGCGCCCGCCCTCGAAGAGCCGGCAGCCGCGCTCCGGGCAGCGCCAGAGCCGTTCGAGGAACTCGCGGCGCGGGCCGCTGCCGGTGCGCCGGTCGAGCATCCCGGCGGAGAGCAGCAGGCGTTCCTCCTCCTTGCGCGTGATCTGCCAGTCCTCCGGCACGGGCATGACCCGCCGGACGATCCCGACCCGGCCGCCGGGCAGGGGGACGGGCTTCACGAAGCGGTCGCGGTTGCCGGAGATCCACGGGTAGCGGCGGTGGAACTCGACGAAGCCGTCGTCGCTCACGACCGAGACGCCGGAGAGGTCGGCGATCTCTATCAGCCGGTCGTCCGCGACCGTTCGCGGCTCCATCAGACCGGCCTCGACCCAGTCGTGCAGCTGCGCCCGCTCGGCCCGGGTGAGGTAGGAGTCGGTGAGCAGCGAGTCGTCGACGACGGCGTAGATCTGCAGGGTGTGGTCGCCCACGTGGGAGGCCAGCGCGCGGCAGAGCGCGGTGAGCCGCGACAGGTCGGCCTTCCGGGCGCTCAGGAGAGCGTCGTCGCGGACGACGTTGGAGACGTCGACGACGAAGTCGGCCGAGGCCGGGTCCAGCGTCAGGAATTGCTCCGCAGACATGGGCCGAGGCTAGCAGTGGCGGTGTTGAGCCGCCGTCAATGTCGCGGACTCTCATGCCGGTTTCCCTCCTTCTCATGAACGAGGGCAACCGGGGCCGGATCACCCCACGTAGACGCCGGTGTACTCGAGGCCGTAGGAGGTGAGCCTGGTGTAGT
>NZ_JBHWGV010000049.1:58651-63898 GCF_042732955.1 Kitasatospora sp. NPDC059747
CGACTGTCGCGCGACCCCCCCGCCGCCGCTCCCCCACCCCCCCCTCCCTCCCGCCCTCCGCCTCTCCCCCCCCCCCCCCCCCCCGGGCCGGATCACGCCACGTTGACGGCGGTGTCGTCGAGGACGAAGGAGGTCTGCTTGGTGTAGTCCTCCGAGCCGCTGAACTTGAGGGTCACGCTCTGCCCGGCGTACGCGGACAGGTCGAGGGTGTGCTGCTGGTAGCCGGCGGCCGCGTTGACGTTCGAGTAGGTCGCCAGGGTGGTGCCGTTCGCGGTCACCGTCAGCTTGTCGAAGGCGGTGGTGCTGCTCGCGGCGGTGTCGATGTGCAGCCAGAAGCTGAGGTTGTAGGTGCTGCAGCCGGCCGGGAGGGTCACGGTCTGGGCGAGGGTGTCGGTGTTGGTGGTGCCGTACCCGTCGAGCCAGGCGTCGTAGGTGCCGGAGTGCGGCGGCTCGCTGGAGCTGCTGTTGATGGTGCTGGTGCCGCTGGTGTTGGTCTCGGTCCAGCCGGCCGTCGAACCGGCCTCGAAGCCCGGGTTGGCGAGCAGTTGGGCGGCGGTGCAGCCGCTGCCGCCGCCGGCGGGCTGGACGGTCCAGGTGAAGGTGACGGAGGAGGACGGGCCGGTGGAGTCGGTCGCGGTGGCCGTCACGGAGTAGCTGCCGGCGGTGGTGGGCGTGCCGCTGATCAGGCCGGTCGTGGCGTTGACGCCCAGGCCGGCGGGCAGACCGGAGGCGGCGTAGGTCAGGGTGCCGCCGGCCGTGTCGGTGGCGGACAGCTGGACGCTGGTGGCCGTCCCCGCGGTGGCGGTGCGGGCGCCGGGGTTGGTAAGGGTGACGCTGCCGGTGGTGTTGCCGCTGCCGGTGCCGGCGAGCCAGGCGGTGGCGTTCAGGCCGAGCGCGGCATCGGTGCCTGCCGGGTCGTTCCAGCCGTTGTAGACGGTCTTGCCGGGCTCGCCGGTGCCGTCGTCGATGGCGGAGCTGTCGCCCCAGATGGCGACGCGGCCCTTGCCGAAGCTGCTGGTGGCGAAGAACGCGCCGGTGGTGCCGGAGTAGCCGGTGCGGTAGACGATGCCCTTGACGGAGGGGTTGTCGGCGGGCTTGAGGGTGAAGGTGGTGCCGTTGCGGATGATGCTGCCGGTGACGGTGCCGAAGGGGCCGTGCAGGACGGGGTCGGCGGCGTCGCTGATCGCCCGCGGGTTGTCGGTCTGGATGTTGAGCAGGTCGACCGAGAGCCCGAACGGGTCGTTGCTGTTGACCGAGTTGGTGGTCATCAGGTCGTTCAGGATGGCCGGGGAGTCCCAGCCGTCGTTGTTGCGGTCGCTGCCGGTGTGGTCCGAGATGAGGAAGAGCCCGCCGCCGTTCTGGACGAAGGTCATGACGGCGGTCTTCTCGGAGTCGCTGAGCCGGATGTTCGGCTCGGGCAGGACGAACTCGTCGAAGTTGGCGAGGTCCAGTGCGCCGCCGGTGCCGTAGGTGATGGTGGAGCCGCTCGGCAGCGTCTTGAGGCTGTACTGGCCGGTCTTCTGGAGGGCCACGCCCCAGGCGGAGATGGCGCCGGTCCAGTCGGTCTCCGACTGCGGGTTGGCGTTCTCGGCGAGCGGGTCCGGCTGGCTGGTGCTGATGATCCAGTCCGCGTTGCCGGCGGTCTCCGCCTTGCTGTTGTCGAACAGGACGCGGTGCTGCGCGGTGGTGGCGGGGGCCGCGGCCGGGGCGGTCGTGGCGTTCGCCGTGGCCGGCGCCGCGGCGGCCCGGTGGGGGACGGCGCTCGATCCGGCGAGGACGGTCAGGACGACCGCCCCCAGGGCGAGGGGACGGATGGTGTCGAGGCGTCTGAGCATGGGTCAAGTCCTCCGTGCAGTGGGGGTACAGGGGGGCGGTGCTACGCGCGTAGGCGCGCCGGACACCGTTCCATGATGGAGTAAGCGGCGCTTGAACGGAACGCGACGAATCAACGTTCCGCACCGCCTCCACATCCCCATAAACGGAATACGAGCAGTCAGTTCGCGACGCCGTGACGATGACGGCCGGTCAGCCCCGTCGGGCGGCGCTGCGGTGGCGGGCGAGTTTGGCCAGGGCGAACACCACCAGGGCCGCGCAGGCCACCGCAGCCCAGGCGGGGAGGAACACCGAGGCGGGTGCCAGGCCGGCCAGGGTGAGGAGCAGGGCGGGCAGGTACCAGCCGAGGACGGTCCGCGGGCCGTCGCCGTAGCGCAGCGAGATGGCGGCGTTGGCGGTGTAGAAGGCGAGGACGCCGCCGCACAACGCCCAACGGGCGCCCACCGGCAGGTGGTGCGTGGGCGCGGCCACGGCGGTGCCGAGGGCGGCGGCGATGACGGTCACGCCGGAGACCAGGACGAACGGGAGGTACATCACCGTGTCGCGGATGGCCCGGTCGGACCGTTCGGCCTGGACGTGAGCGAGTCCGCGCGCCGCCTCCGTCGTGCCCCAGACGAAGAAGACCATCGCGAGTTCGGCGACCACGACGAAGGCGAGCAGCGCCGTCGCCCCCGACGCCCGGGTGAAGTGGGCGGACAGGGTGACGCCGATGGTGTAGACGCTCTCGCCGAGCACGATGACGACGAACAGGCCGATCCGCTCGACGAGGTGCTCGACCGACAGCCGGGCGTAGAACTCGGCGCTGATCCCGGCGCGCACCGAGAGCAGCACGACCTCCAGCACCGTCGCCGCGCCCCAGAGGACGAACCTGCCCGACCCCGGCACGGCGGCGGAGACGGCCCAGAGCACCGCGGGCAGGAGGCAGTAGAGGACGGGCCGCCAGACGGGCAGCGGACTCCCGGGCCGCCGCGCCCGGTCGAGCCAGATCGCGAAGAACCCCAGCCGGACCCACGCGGCGCCCAGCGCGTACGCCCACGCCCGCGATCCGAGCCCTTCCGGCGCCGCCGCGGCCATCAGCCCGAGCGCGGGCATCGTCCCGAGGAGCAGGGCCTGGCCGCGGGGGCGGTCCGAGCCGACCACGTTGATCGTCACCGTGAGGTTCGCCCACGCCCACCAGGCCGGGAAGAACAGCACGAGGAACGTGCCGAACTCCTTCGCCCCGGGGTCGCCGTGCAGCCCCTGGGCGAGGACGCTCACCACGACCACGAACACCAGGTCGAAGAACAGCTCGAACCAGCCGGCCCGCTGTTCCTGTGGCGTCTCCTCGTGCTCCTGCATGCGACCACTCTGCCCGCCCGGCGCCGCCCCGCCCCCGCGGCGCTCCGGCCGCGCCCCTGCGCCCTACCCGCGCGACGGCGTCACCCCGCCTGCATCCACCACTTCTTCAGGACGTCCTCCGCGGGCTTCCCGTGGGGCGTGTACGCGAGCTTCTTCTTCGTCTCGCCGCTGTCGGGCCAGTCGTCCCACATCCACCAGCAGACGCCGGCCCACCAGGGCTTGCCATCGAAGGTGGCGAGCAACGCCTCGTAGGCGGCGGCCTGTTCGGCGTCGCCGTCGCGCTTGCTGACGGTCCAGGAGTAGGGGGCCGTCGTCGTGCCGCGCTGGCTGACGTAGCCGGCCTCGGTGAAGAGGATCTTCCGCTGCCGGCTCTGGGAGAACGCGGCGAGCTCGTCGGCGATGGGCTGCCACGCCTGGCGCAGCTGGGCCGGGTCGGTCGTCGCCTTGTCGGTCAGCGGCCAGTAGGCGTCGATGCCGATGACGTCGAGGTCCTTCCAGAAGGGGACCTTCTTGTACTCGTCGTAGTTGGCGGCGTACGTCAGCGGGCCCTTGAAGCGGTCGCGGACGGCGGCGATGACGCTGCTCCAGTGCGCGCCGTCCTGGGAGGTGCCGGCGAGTTCGGTGCCGACGGCGAGCTGGTCGACGCCGTTGTCGGTGGCGAGTTGGGCGTAGTGGGTGATGAGGCCCTGGTAGGCGGTGAACCAGGCGTCCGGGTCGGACGGCCTGATCTCGGCGCGGTCGCCGCCCTTGGTCAGGTCGACGTGGGGCTTGATCATCGTCTTGAGGCCCGCGTCGTGGGCGAGGCGGATGATGTTGCGCAGGCTGTCGTCGGCGGCGGTCTCGTCGGTGGTGCGCATGGCCGAGTCGGTGACCCGGTCCTGGTACCAGGTGGGGGTGAAGGTCACCCACCGGGTGCCGGTGGCGGCGATCTGCTGGATGTAGGTCGCGGCCTGCGGGCTGTCGTAGTCGTCGGTGTTCCACGAGGGGAGCGTCATGCCGCGCATCTCGCTCGTCTTCCCGTCGTCGGGTCGGCCGGTCGGCGGTGCACCGGCCGAGGAGGGGCTGGGCTTGGGCTTGTCCTCGTCGTCGCCGGACTCCGCGGAGCATCCGGCGGCGACGAAGAGGACGGCCAGCGCCGCGAGGGCGGCGGCCGACCTCTTCACCGGGTTCACTGCTGAGAGCTCCTCACCTGTTCGGGCCGCTCAGTTGGCCAGGTCCATCGGGCCGACGAAGGTGTAGCCGAGGGCCCTGATGCCGTCGATCGTCTGCTGGAGCGGCGCCACGGGGTAGTACGGGTGGTAGAAGAAGCTGGCCACCCCGTCGCGGACGGCGAGGTTGGCCCTGGCCGAGTTGATCAGGTCGGCCGGGAGCCGTGCCGGGTGGTTGTTGACGGGCACGGGCTCGTAGTTGCCGATGTCCTCGGGGAGCACGGTCGTACCGTAGACGTCCTTGACCGCGTACGGGAAGAACTGCCCGATGTAGCGGCCGGGGTTCACGGGCGCGCCGCTCAGCGTTCCGGCGAAGTACAGCGGACGCTCCAGCCGGGCCGTGTAGTTCTGGCCGAAGACCCGGTAGTCGGCGGCCGAGGCGGCGTAGTGCGGAGTGGTCCAGAGGGCGGGCCTGGGCAGGCCGGCCGCGGCGAAGCCGGCGAGGGCCGCGGTCACCCGGGACTGGGCCCAGGCGGTGGAGTCCTCGGCGGGCGGCCCGTCGTAGACGACGTTGTTGGCGGCGTCGACGTGCGAGCGGAAGAACTCGAAGTCGTCGGCCGTGACGCCGGTGTAGGGGTTGTTGACGTTGCTGTACTGGTGCGTGTAGCCGTGGTTCATGAGGACGGCGCCGTGCGCGAGCATGTACTGGAGCGCGGCGACGACGTCCGGGGCCTGGGCCAGGGTGATGGTCTGGGGCGTCCCGTTGTTGTACACGCCCCGGGGGTCGGTGTAGACGGGGATGACGTTGATCCCGTAGGGGATGTTCTGCGAGGCCAGGTAGTCGGCCATGGTGCGCAGTTCGGTCGGGTCCGACCCCGGGCTGATGTCCTCCAGGCGCACGAACGCGCGGTGGCGCTCGGTGGTCGCC
>NZ_JBHWGV010000050.1:0-29544 GCF_042732955.1 Kitasatospora sp. NPDC059747
GCCCACCCTCCGCTTCGGTGTCCTGGCGAGGTCCCGCAGCATGTACGGGACCTCGTCGCCCGCCGCCCGGCGCAGCACCGAGACGTCCACCCGGGCCGGGACGACGGCGGCTTCGCCCGCCGCGACGGCCGCGTCGAAGAGCTCCAGGCCCTCGTCGTCCGACAGGGGCACCAGACCGGTGCGGCCGAGCCGGGCCCGGTCCACCTCGCCGAGCCCGCCGAGCATGCTGCCGGAGTCCTCCCAGGGCCCCCAGGCCAGGGAGACGGCGGGCAGACCCGCGGCCCGGCGCCGGCTCGCCAGCGAGTCCAGGACGACGTTCGCCGCCGCGTAGTTCGCCTGCCCCGCCCCGCCGAGCACCCCGGCCGTCGAGGAGAACAGGACGAACGTGGCCAGATCCGCGTCCCGGGTGAGCTCGTCGAGATGCAGCGCCGCGTCCGCCTTGGGGCGCAGGACGGTGTCCAGCCGCTCGGGCGTCAAGGACCCGAGGACGCCGTCGTCCAGCACCCCGGCCGTGTGCACGACACCGGTCAGCGGGTGGGCCGCCGGGACCGAGCTGAACAGGTGCTCCAGCGCGGCGCGGTCGGTGAGGTCGCACGCCGCCAACCTCACCTCGGCTCCCCGTGCGGTGAGGTCCGCCACCAGGCTGTCCGCGCCCGGTGCCCCGGCACCCCGGCGGCCGGCCAGCAGCAGGTGCCGCACGCCGTGCCGCTCCACCAGTCGGCGGGCCACCGCCGAGCCGAGCGCGCCGGTCCCCCCGGTGATCAGCACCGTCCCCTGCGGATCGAATCCCGACGGCACCGTCACGACCACCTTGCCGACGTGCCGTGCCTGGCTGAGGTACCGGAACGCCTCGGCCGCACGGCGGACGTCCCACACGGTCACAGGCGGCAGGCGCAGCACACCGCGCCCGAACAGCCCCATCAGGTCCGTCAGCATCGCCCGGATGCCGTCCGGCCCCGCGTCGACCAGGTCGAACGCCTGATAGCGCACCCCGTCGTACGCGGCCGCGACCACCTCGGGGTCCCGTATGTCGGTCTTGCCCATCTCCAGGAACCGGCCCCCCGCGGCCAGCAGCCGCAAGGACGCGTCGACGAACTCCCCCGCCAGGGAGTCCAGGACGACGTCCACGCCACGGCCCCCGCTGGTGCGCCGGAACTTCTCCTCGAACTCCAGCGTCCTGGACGAAGCGATGTGCCCCTCGTCCAGGCCCATCGCCCGCAGCGCGTCCCACTTCGCCGGACTGGCGGTCGCGTACACCTCGGCGCCCAGGTGCAGGGCCAGCTGGACGGCGGCCGTGCCGACGCCGCCGGCCGCGGCGTGCACCAGCACCGACTGCCCGGGGCGCAGTTTCGCGAGGGCGGACAGCGCGTAGTACGCGGTCAGGAAGACGGCCGGCACGGACGCCGCCTGCGGGAACGACCAGCCGTCCGGGATCCTGGCGACCATGCGCTCGTCGGTCACGGCGACCGGGCCGATCCCGCCGAAGACCATACCGAGGACCCGGTCGCCGGGTGCCACCGACGTGACGGCGGACCCCACCTCCGTGACCACCCCGGCGCCCTCCACCCCGAGCGGCCCGGCCTCTCCCGGGTACATGCCCAGGGCATTCAGCACGTCACGGAAGTTCAGCCCGGCCGCGCGCACCGCCACCCGCACCTGACCGGGGCCCAGCGGCTGTTCGGCCTCCGGGTGAGGGACCAGAGCGAGACCGTCCAGGGTCCCGCCGCCGGAGTCCAGCCGCCAGGCGGGCGCCGCCGGCACGGACAGCGTGTCCTGCGGGCGCAGCCGGACCAGGCGGGGGACCTTCAACTCGCCGTCACGCAGGGCGAGCTGCGGCTCTCCGGAGGCGACGGCCTCGGCCAGCACGCCGTACGAGGCGTCCCGCCCGTCCACGTCGGCCAGGACGAACCGGCCGGGGTACTCCGACTGGGCCGTGCGCACCAGACCCCAGACGGCGCTGTGCGCCGGATCCGGCACGTCCTGCGCCTCCACGGCGACAGCACGCTCCGTCATGAGGACCAGCCGGCTGCCGGCGTGCCGCTCGTCGGCCAGCCACGCCTGCACGAGCCCGAGTGCCCGGTGAGCGGCCGACCGCACCGCGTCCGCGTCGTCGGACGCGGGCGGGCCGTCGGCGCGGCAGGGCACCAGCACCACGTCGGGGACCCGCCCGCCTGCCTCGCCCGCCCGCAACAGCGCGGCCAGATCCCGGTGCACCCCGGCGGGCGCACCGCCCAGCCGCGCGGCCAGATCCCCCGCGCCCGCGCCCGCGACCGCCCAGTCCGGCGCCGCGCCACGGGCCGTCGGCGCCGCGCGTGTCTCCCAGTCCGTCCGGAACAGCCGGTCGTGCACGGCGCTCCCGGCCCCGTCGATCCGGTCGCGGGACGCCGGGCGCAGCACCAGCGCGTCGGCCGACAGCACGAGCGCACCCGTCTCGTCCCAGGCCACCACGGAGACCGCGTCCTCACCCGCCGGCGCCAGCCGCACGCGCAGGCTCGCGGCGCCGACGGCGTGCCGGGTGACACCGCGCCAGACGAACGGCAGCAGGGCCCGGTCCCAGCCGGGGAGCACGACACCCAGCGCGACCCCGTGCAGGGCCGAGTCGAGCAGCGCGGGATGCGCGCCGAACTCTTCGGCCCCGGCACCGTCCGGCAGACCGGCCTCCACGAACAGCTCGTCTCCGCGCCGCCAGGCCGCCCGCAGCCCCTGGAACACCGGCCCGTACTCCAGGCCGGTCTCCGCCATCGAGGGGTAGAGCCCGGTGACGTCCACCGCCTCCCCGCCGTGCGGGGGCCATACGGCCAGGTCCTCGGGTGTGGGGGCGCCCGTCCGTGCGAGGACGCCGGTGGCGTGCGGGGTCCACGGCTCGTCGTCCGCCGCGCCGTCCGGCCGGGAACGCACGTCCAGCGACCGCCGTCCGGACTCGTCCACGGCGCCCACCCGCACCCGCAGGTCGACCGCGCCCTGTCCGGGCAGCACGAGAGGCGTGTGGAACGTCAGTTCCTCCACCTGCTCGCAGCCGGCCCGTTCCCCGGCGTGCAGGGCCAGTTCGAGGAAGGCGGTGCCGGGAAGCAGCGCCCGGCCGAACACCTGGTGATCGGCGATCCAGCCGTGGCCGGCCGTCGAAAGCCGTCCGGTGAGGACCAGTTCGTCGTCGGCGAGGGACACCACCGCGCCGAGCAGCGGATGACCGGCCGCGGCGAGCCC
This sequence comes from Kitasatospora sp. NPDC059747, assembly GCF_042732955.1. Lineage (NCBI taxonomy): Bacteria > Bacillati > Actinomycetota > Actinomycetes > Kitasatosporales > Streptomycetaceae > Kitasatospora > Kitasatospora sp. NPDC059747. The sequence continues at coordinate 3,205 of NZ_JBHWGV010000050.1, forward strand.
CGCGGAACCGATGGCGGCCGACGGCGCCGGCGCGTCCATCCAGTAGCGGCGCAGCTGGAAGGCGTAGGTGGGCAGGTCGCACGGCCGTGCGCCGCTCGTGACGTAGAACGCCGTCCAGTCGACCGGGACACCACGGGTGTGCAGCCGGGCCAGCGCGGTGGTGAGGGCGAGTTCCTCGCCTCGGTCCGAGCGCAGCGCCGGCGCCAGGTCGGCGTCCGGCGCGGTGAGCGTGTCCCGGCCCATGGCCGACAGCACGCCCTCGGGGCCCAGTTCCAGGAAGGTGCGGACACCCCCGGCCTCCATGACCCGCAGCGCGTCCGCGAACCGCACGGTCCCCCGGGCGTGCCGGACCCAGTACTCCGGATCGCGGATCTCCTCGCCCGTGATCTCCTCGCCGGTCAGCGCCGACACGACCGGCAGAACGGGGGAGTGGAAGGACAGCCCGCCGACGACCCTGCGGAACTCCGGCAGCATGGCGTCCATGAGCGGCGAGTGGAAGGCGTGGCTGACCGTCAGCTCCTTCGTCTTGCGCCCCTCGGCGGCGAAGTGCGCGGCGACCCGACGCACGGCCCCGGCCTCCCCGGAGACCACCACGGAGGACGGGCCGTTCACCGCGGCCAGGCCGATCAGGTCCGCGTGCCGGGCCACCAGCGGCAGCACCTCCTCCTCGGTCGCCTGGACGGCGACCATGGCGCCGCCCTCCGGCAGGGCCTGCATCAGCCGGCCCCGCGCCGCCACCAGCGCCGCCGCGTCCTCCAGCGAGAACACCCCGGCCACGTGGGCGGCGGCCACCTCACCGATGGAGTGGCCCGCCACCCGGTCCGGGTGGACACCCCAGTGGGCGAACAGCCGGAAGAGCGCGACCTCCAGCGCGAACAGCGCCGGCTGGGTGTACTCGGTCCGGTCGAGCAGCGCGCCCGCGTCCGGCGCCCCGAACACCACCTCGCGCAGCGGCCGCTCCAGATGCGGGTCCAGCGCCGCGCACACCGCGTCGAACGCCTCTGCGAACACCGGTGAGACCGCGTGGAGTTCACGCCCCATCCCGGCCCGCTGACTGCCCTGGCCGGTGAAGAGGAACCCGAGCTTCCCGGGTGTCACCGTGCCCGGGGCGACCCTCGGATCGGGATGGTCCTCGGCGAGCGCCGCCAGCCCCTGGACCAGCTCGTCGCCGCTGCCCGCGACGACGGCGGCCCGGTGGGGCAGGGCCGCCCGCGTGGTGGCGAGCGCGTGCCCGACGTCCGCAGGGTCGAGCGGGCCGCGCTCCTCCAGCCAGGCCAGCAGCGCGCGCGCCTGGCCCCGCAAGGCGTCCTGGCTCCGGGCGGACAGCACCCACGGCACCACGCGGAGCGGAGCGGAGGCGGCCGGGGGAAGGGCGGAGTCGGCGGCGGGCGCCTGCTCCAGGATCACGTGGGCGTTGGTGCCGCTGATCCCGAAGGACGACACCCCGGCGCGCCGGGGCCGCCCGGTGTCCGGCCAGTCGACGGCCCGCGTCAGCAGTTCCAGGTGCCCTGCCGACCAGTCCACGTGCGGCGTCGGCTCGTCGACGTGCAGGGTCTGCGGCAGCACGCCGTGCTGCATCGCCAGCACCATCTTGATGACGCCGACGACCCCGGCAGCCGCCTGGGTGTGCCCGACGTTGGACTTCACCGAGCCCAGCCACAGAGGTTCGGCGCGGTCCTGCCCGTACGTGGCCAGGAGCGCCTGCGCCTCGATCGGGTCGCCCAGGGTGGTGGCCGTGCCGTGCGCCTCGACCGCGTCGACGTCCTGCGGGGCCAGCCGCGCGTCCGCCAGCGCCTGCCGGATCACCCGCTGCTGGGAGGGGCCGTTCGGCGCGGCGAGGCCGTTGCTCGCACCGTCCTGGTTCGTCGCGCTGCCGCGCACCACGGCCAGGACCCGGTGGCCGGCCCGCCGGGCGTCGGACAGCCGCTCCAGCAGCAGGACACCGACGCCCTCGGACAGCCCCGTGCCGTCCGCCGCCGCCGCGAAGGACCGGCACCGCCCGTCCGCGGACAGCCCGCGCTGCCGGCTGAAGCCCTGCAGCTGGGCGGGCGTGGTCATCACGGTGACACCGCCCGCCAGCGCGAGGGAGCACTCGTCCCGGCGCAGCGCCTGGCACGCCGCGTGGATCGCCACCAGCGACGCCGAACAGGCGGTGTCGACGGTCACCGCGGGGCCTTCCAGGCCGAGCGTGTACGAGATGCGGCCGGAGAGCACACTCGCCGCCCCCGCGGTCAGGAAGTACCCCTCGTACTCCCCGAGGTCGGCCGGCCGGACACGCGTCGCGTAATCCTGGAACGCCGTTCCCAGGAACACGCCCGTGCGGCTGCCGTGCAGCGCCGTCGGGTCGATTCCGGCCCGCTCCAGCGTTTCCCACGACGTCTGCAGCAGCAGCCGCTGCTGCGGGTCCATGGCCACCGCCTCGCGGGGGCTGATCCCGAAGAACTCCGCGTCGAATCCGGCCAGGTCGGTGAGGAAACCGCCGTGGCGCGTGTAGATGGTGCCGGGCCGGTCCGGGGCCGGGTCGAACAGCGCGTCGAGGTCCCAGCCCCGGTCCGCCGGGAACTCGGACACGGCGTCGCCGCCCGCCGCGATGAGCTGCCAGAACTGCTCCGGACTGCGCACATCGCCCGGGAGGTGACAGCCCATGGCGACGATGGCGATCGGCTCGTGCCGCGCGGCGGCCAGGTCCTCGTTCTCCCGCCGGAGCCGTTCCGTCTCCTTCATGGACGCGCGCAGGGCATCGACGATCTTGTCCGGCGAAGTAGCCATGACCCCTCACAGATCGGTTTCCTCGGAAAATCGGTCGTTTCGCGTGCGGTCTCCCGCTCGCCTACTGCTCGCCGAGCATCAGCCGCACCAGATCGTCGACGTCCAGTTCGTCTATGTGCTCTTCCGCCTCCTGGATCTCCCGCGCACGTTCCCGGTCCCTTTCGCCGGCCGCCGCGGCGGTGTCCGCGGATTCGCCCGCGTCCTGCGGAAAAGCGGTGGCCACCAGGAAATCGGCCAGTTTCTCCAGCGACGGGTGGTCGAACACCACGGTGACCGGCAGGCCCAGGCCGGTGTGGTCCTGGAGCCGGTTGCGCAGTTCCACCGCGATCACGGAGTCGACGCCCAGGTCCTTGAACGGCGAGCGGTCGCCGACCTGGCTCTCGTCGGCGTGTCCGAGGACGGTCGCCACCTGGGTGCGGGCGAGCGCGGCGGCGGCCTCCCTGCGCCGGCCCGGACTCAGCCCGGCGAGCCGCTCCGTCAGCGTCCCCGCCGCCGGGGCGCCGTCCTGCGGCCGCGTCTCCCGCAGCGCGTCGCGCACCTCGGGCAGTTCGGTGAGCAGCCGGCTCGGCGTCGTCGCGGAGAACGCCGCGAAGAACGTCTCCCAGACCACGTCCGTGATCACCGGTGACGACGTGTCGAGTGCGCAGTGCCGCAGGTTCTCGACCGCCTGCCGCGGTGCCATGAGCCTGATCCCCTGCCGGGCCAGCGCCTTGTCCAGGCCGTCGCGCGACGTCATGCCGCCGCCGTCCCACGGGCCCCAGACCACCGAGGCGGCCACCAGCCCCTGTGCCCGGCGGTGGGCCGCCAGGCCGTCCAGGAAGGCGTTCGCCGCCGCGTACGCGCCGTGGCCCGCGCTGCCCCACAGCGCCGAGACGGACGAGAACAGTACGAACGCGTCCAGGTCCCGGTCGCGCGTGAGGTCGTGCAGGTGCTGCGCGGCGTCGGCCTTGGCCCGCACCACGTCCGCGAAGCGCCGCGGGGTCAGCGAGCCGAGCGGGACGCTCTCGATCGCCCCGGCCGCGTGGACGACCGCCCGGACGCCGGCGCCGTCCGCGTCCAGCGCCGCCAGCAGCCCGGCGAGCGTCCCGCGGTCGGCGACGTCGCCGGCCACGATGTCGACCTGGACCCCGAGGCCGGTCAGCTCCGCCTCCAGCTCGACGGCGCCCGCCGCCTCCCGGCCGCTGCGGCTCACCAGCACGAGGCGCTCCGCCCCGTTGTCCGCCAGCCAGCGCGCGGCATGTGCGCCGAGCGCACCGGTGCCGCCGGTGACGAGGACGGTGCCGCGGGGCGTCCATCGCCCCGCGCCGGAGGTGTCCCGCCGGGGCGCGCGCAGCAGCCTGCAGACGTACACCCCCGAGGGCCGCAGTGCGAGTTGGTTCTCGCCGTCCGGACCGGCCAGCACGGCGGGCAGCCGCCCGACGACCCTGCTGTCCTCCTGCTCGGGCAGATCCACCAGGCCGCCCCACCGCTGGGGGAACTCCACCGCCGCGACCCGGCCGAGCCCCCAGATCTGGGTCTGCTCGGGCCTGGTCACCGAATCACCGGCGCCGGCCGTCACCGCACCCCGGGTCACGCACCACAACCGGGCGGACATCCCGGCGTCCCCGAGGGCCTGGAGCAGCGTCAGGACGGCGTCCAGGTGCGCGGACGCCGAAGGGAGCACCGGCCCCGCGTCCGGCCCCGGCAGCGCCAGCACCCCGGCAGGTTCCGGCCCTTCCGAGGCCACGGACCGCAGCCGTTGCGCCAGCTCCTGGCGGCCGATCCCCGCCGGCACCACCAGCGAGACCGCCTGCGCGCCGCTCCTGTCCAGGGTCTCGACGACGGCCGCCGTCAGCCGCTCGTGCTCGACGCCTTCAGGGACGACCACCAACCACCGGCCGGACAGGACGCCCGCCGGAAGCTTCGGCAACGGCTGCCAGGCGATCCGGTAGGACCAGGAGTCGGCGGCGGCATGTTCGCGCTGCCGGCGGCGCCACGCGGTCAGCGCCGGCAGCAGCGCCCGCAGAGCGTCCGGTTCCCCGGCCCCGATCTCGGTGGCCAACTCCTGCTCGTCGCCGCGTTCCACCATGTTCCAGAACCGTCGTTCCGGGTCGTCGCCCGGCACGGTCACTGCCTGCGGGGCGGACGCCGTCAGCCAGTACCGCTGGTGCTGGAAGGCGTAGGTCGGCAGATCGACCCGCGCCGCACCGGACCCGGCGAAGACGGTCCGCCAGTCCACCGAGGCCCCGAGGACGTACGCCTGCGCGAGCGAGGTCAAGAAGCGCCGGGGACCGCCGTCCTCGCGCCGCAACGACCCCACCACCGCACCGGACCCGCCGAACGTCTCGACGGCTTCCTGGGCACCGACACTCAGCACGGGGTGCGGGCTGACCTCGACCAGGAGCGTGTGCCCCTTCTTCAGGGCCGTCCCCATCGCCCGCTCGAACTGGACGGGTTCCCGCAGGTTGCGGTACCAGTACTCGGCGTCCAGCTCACGGGTGTCCAGGAGCTCCCCGCTCACCGTCGAGTAGAAGGGGACGTCGCCGCGCCGGGGCTCGATCCCGCGCAACTCCTCCAGCAGCCGCTCACGGATCGTCTCGACCTGCGCGGAGTGCGCCGCGTAACTCACCGGGATCTGTTTGGCCCGCACACCCTCGGTGGCGCAGGCGGCCAGCACCTCCTCCAGCGCCCGCTGTTCCCCGGAGACGACCACCGACGACGGCCCGTTGACCACCGCGATGTCCAGGCGCTCGTCCCAGCACGGCAACTGCCGTACCCGCTCGGCCGACAGCGCCACCGACACCATGCCGCCCAGACCGGAGATCTCGGTCAGCGCCCGGCTGCGCAGGGCGACGATCCTCGCGGCGTCCTCCAGCGAGAGCCCACCCGCCACACAGGCCGCGGCGATCTCGCCCTGGCTGTGCCCGATCACCGCGCTGGGGCGCACGCCGTGGGACTCCCAGAGCCGGGCGAGTGAGACCATCACCGCGAACAGCGCCGGCTGCACCACATCGACCCGCTCCAGCGTCGGCGCGCCGGGGGTGCACCGCAGGACGTCCAGGAGCGACCAGTCCACGACGGATCCGAGCGCCGCGTCGCACGCGTGGATCCGCTCGCGGAACACCGGTGAGGAGTCCATGAGTTCCACCGCCATCCCAGCCCACTGCGCCCCCTGGCCGGGAAAAACGAACACGGTCTCGGCGCCGCTCACCGCGGTGCCGCGCACCACGTTGTCCGAGGGGGTGCCCCGCACCAGCGCGTCCACCGCGGACAGCAGCTCGCACCCCTCACCGCCGATCAGCACGGCACGGTGCTCGAACGCGGACCGAGTGGTGGCCAGCGACAGCCCGATGTCGGCAGGAGCGAGGTCCTCACGGCCGTCGAGACAGGTCCGCAGGGCGGCAGCCTGGTCGCGCAGGGCCTCGGGCGTCTTCGCCGACAGCGTCCACGGCAGCACGTCCGCCGGTGCCGGGGCCGTTTCCAGGACCCGGTCGTGGCCGCCGGACGCGCTCGGCGCTTCGGCGGGGGCCTGTTCGAGGATGGCGTGGACGTTCGTTCCGCTGATGCCGAACGAGGAGACAGCCGCCCTGCGCACCCGCTCGCCCTCCGGCCACGGTGCCGCCTCGGTCAACAGGGCCACCGAGCCCGAGGACCAGTCCACGTGCGGCGTCGGCTCGTCGATGTGCAGGCTGGCGGGCAGCCGCCCGTTGCGCAGAGCCATTACGATCTTGATCACCGAGGCGACTCCGGCGGCCGCCTGAGTGTGGCCGATGTTCGACTTCACCGAGCCGAGCCACAGCGGCCGGTCGCCCGAACGGCCTCGGCCGTAGGCGGCCACCAGGGCCTGCGCCTCGATCGGATCACCCAGCTTCGTGCCGGTGCCGTGCGCCTCCACCGCATCGACGTCCTGCGGCGTGAGCCGGGCGTCGGCCAGCGCCTGCCGGATGACCCGCTCCTGCGACGGCCCGTTCGGAGCCGTCAGCCCGTTGCTCGCGCCATCCTGGTTGACCGCCGAACCACGGACGAGCGCGAGGACCGGATGACCGAGGCGCCGGGCGTCCGACAGACGCTCCAGCACCAGCATGCCCACGCCTTCGCTCCAGCCCGTACCGTCGGCCGACCGGGCGAACGGCTTGCAGCGGCCGTCGGGCGCCAGGCCGCGTTGCTGGGCGAACTCCACGAACATGCCCGGCGTCGCCATCACAGTCACCCCGCCGGCCAGTGCCAGCGTGCACTCACCGTGCTGCAGGGACCGGCGCGCCATGTGCAGGGCGGCGAGCGAGGAGGAGCAGGCGGTGTCCACGGTGACCGCGGGGCCCTCCAGACCGAGGGTGTACGCCACCCGCCCCGAGACGACGCTCGCCGTGTTGCCGGTCAGCGCGAAGCCCTGGGTGCCCTCGGCCGGTTCACCCAGCCGGGGCCCGTAGTCCTGCGTCATCGCCCCCGCGAACACGCCGACCTGGCTGCCTCGTAGCGACAGCGGGTCGATCCCCGCCCGCTCCAGCGCCTCCCAGGAGGTCTCCAGCACCAGCCGCTGCTGCGGATCCATCGCCAGCGCCTCACGCGGGCTGATCCCGAAGAACCCCGCGTCGAATGCGGCCGCGTCGTAGAGGAAGCCCCCCTCCCGCGCGTACCGGACCTCCGGGTTCTCCGGGTCGCGCAGCTCACCGGTGTCCCAGCCGCGGTCGTCGGGAAAGGCGGACACGGCGTCCCTGCCCTCGGACACCAGGCGCCACAGGTCCTCCGGCGAGCGGACCTCCCCGGGGAACCGGCATCCCATGCCCACGATGGCGATCGGCTCGAATTGCGGGGCCGCCACCGGCAGACTGCCGGTGGCCGGCTCCTCGCCCGCCAGCAGGGACTGCAGGAAGCGAGCCAGCTCGTCCGGCGTGGGGTGGTTGTAGATCAAGGTGGGCGCCAGCTGTGCCAGTCCGGTCGCCTCGGCGATGCGGTCGCGGAACTCGACTGCGGTGAGCGAGTCGAACCCCAGCTCCTTGAACGTCCTGCCGCCGTCGACGAGATCGGACGACATGTGCCCGAGTACCGCCGCCACGCTCATCCGCACGAGCTGCGGCATGTCCGCCTCGGCAGCGGCGACGACCGGCTCCGCGGCCGGCGCGACACCGCTCGTCGGATCGAGCACCGCGTCGCCGTGCTGTCCTGCGGCAGGCTCGCCCGGCGCGCCGAGCCAGAAGGAACGGCGCTGGAAGGCGTACGTCGGCAGGTCCGGCCGCGCGTCGGCCCAGCCGGTGAACGGCTCCCAGTCCACCCGCGCGCCGCATGCGAACGCCTCGGCCAGTGCGGTGGCCACGGTACGGTCCTCCGGCTGGCCCCGGCGCAGCAACGGGACGATCGCGGCGCCGGACGGTGTCCCCTCGACGGCGAGGCTCTCGCGGACCATCGAGGTCAGGCCCCCGGGGCCCACCTCCAGGTAGTTCGTGACGCCTTCCGACCGCAGGAGACGGACACCGTCGAAGAAGCGCACGGACGCCCGGATGTGACGGGTCCAGTAGTCCGGCGACCGGAGTTCGTCCGCTGTGGCGAGCCGTCCTGTGACGTTGGAGACGACCGGAAGCTCCGGGGTGCCGTAGTCCAACTGCGCGGCGACGGCACGGAACTCGTCCAGCACACCGTCCATGTGCGGTGAGTGGAACGCGTGGCTGACCTTGAGCCGCTTGGTCCTGCGACCCCTCGCCTCGAACTGCGCGGCGACATCGGCGACGGCTCTCGGGTCACCGGAGATCACCGTGGCCCGTGGCCCGTTGACCGCGGCGACCGAGACCTCCTGGTCCAGCCCGGACAGGGCCGCGCGGACCTCCGTCTCGTCGGCCTCCAGCGCCACCATGGCGCCGCCCTCGACGGCCTGCTGCATCAGCCGTCCGCGGGCCGTGACGAGGGTGCAGGCGTCCTCCAGGGAGAACACTCCGGCGACATGGGCCGCGGCGATCTCTCCCACGGAGTGCCCGAGCAGGAAGTCCGGACGCAGCCCGCACCGCTGGAGCAGGCGAGCGAGCGCTACCTCCAGTGCGAACAGCGAGACCTGGGCGAAGTCCGTCCGGTCGAGCAGCGCGGCCTCGGGTGTACCGGGTTCCGCGAAAAGGACATTCTGGAGCCGGTGGGGCAGCCGGGTGTCCAGCCGGTCGCACACCTCGTCCAACGCCTCGGAGAACGCCGGAACCGTCGCGTGGAGCAGACGCCCCATCCCGGTACGCTGGCTGCCCTGGCCCGTGAAGAGGAACGCCGTCCCGCCCGCACCCCGCGCGGAGCCCCGCACCACGTTCGCGGCGGGCACACCGCGCACCAGCGCGTCCAGACCGCTCAGGAAGTCGTCCCGGTCGCTGCCCAGAACCACCGCGCGCTCCTCGAACGCCATGCGGTGCGCGGCGAGCGAGCCCCCGACGCTCTCCGGATCCAGCCCGGGATACGTGGTGACGTGCTCGCGGAGCCGCTCCGCCTGCGAACGGAGCGCGGCACGGGACCTCCCCGAGACCACCCAGGGCAGCAGCGAGAGACCCTCGGCACGCCGGCCGCCGACGGCTGCGGGGGACACGGCTGCCAGATGACGGTCCGAGAGCACCACATGACAGTTCGTGCCGCCCATGCCGAACGAGCTGACACCCGCCAGGAACGGCCCGTCGCCACGAGGCCGTCGGCTCAGCGCGGTCTGCACGCGCAGGTTCCACGCCTCGAAGGGGATCCGTGGATTGGGCGTACGGAAGTTCAGGCTCGCCGGAATCTCCTGATGCCTGATGCACAGGACCGTCTTGATGAGCCCGGCGATACCGGCCGCAGCTTCCAGATGCCCGATGTTCGTCTTCACGGACCCTACCAACAGCGGTGTGTCGGCCGTCCGGCCCGAGCCGAACACCGAACCGAGTGCGGCGGCCTCGATCGGATCACCCTTCTTCGTACCGGTGCCGTGAAGTTCCACGTAGTGCACGCCGGCCGGGTCGACACCCGCCTTCCGGTACGCCGAGCGCAGCACCTCTTCCTGCGCACGGGCCGTGGGCACGGTGAGCCCTTCGCCCGCGCCGTCGTTGTTCATCGCGGTGCCCTCGATGACGCAGTACACGCGGTCGCCGTCGGCGAGCGCGCGGGAGAGAGGCTTGAGGACGACCATCCCGGCGCCCTCGCCGCGGACGTAGCCGTTGGCGCGGGCATCGAAGGTGAAGCACCGGCCGTCGGGAGACAGCCCGCCGAACTTCTCGGAGTACACGGTGCTCTCCGGAGCGAGACCGAGGTTCACCCCGCCTGCCAGCGCGAGGGACGCCTCACCTCGCCGCAGGCTCTCGGCGGCCATGTGCACGGCCACCAGGGAGGAGGACTGCCCCGTATCGATCACCATGCTGGGCCCGCGCAGATCGAGGGCGTACGACACCCGGTTGGCGATGATGCCGCGATGGACGCCGGTCATGCTGTGCTGGGTGGCTGATCCCGCACCAAGCCGGTGCAGTACGGTGGCGTAGTCGTCCCACATGGCGCCCACGAAGACGCCCGCATCACGGCCTTTCAGGCCGGCCGGCACGATCCCTGCGTCCTCGAACGCCTCCCAGCTCAGCTCGAGGGCGAGCCGCTGCTGCGGATCCATGGCAGCCGCTTCGCGAGGAGAGATGTCGAAGAAGTCCGAATCGAACTGATCGACGTGGTCGAGGAAGCCGCCCGCGCCGAAACCGCTTCGACCCTCCCTCGGTTTTTCTGAAACCGCGCTCACGCCGTCATGGAGCAGCGCCCAATAAGCTGCGGGATTCGCGGCACCGGGAAACCTGCAGGCCATTCCCACGATTGCAATCGGATCGTCGTTGAGGCGGTCGCCCTCATAGGGGAACGCCTGGCCGGTACGCATAGAACTCCCAACGGCCGACATCGGAGGAATGTCAAGCGCTATGCCTCGGGTCTGGATTCTGACCTCCGGCTCGGAGCCGGGACTTTCGGCGTGAAGTGGCTCAGGGCGAGCGAGGTGCCATCTGCCTGCCTGCCTGCCGACCGCCTGACTGCACTGTCCGGCGTACCTGTCCGCGCTGTTCAGCGAACTGCTGTCGCATGCGGCAGATTCGACGGGAGCACGTGGAAGTTATTAGACCTGACATGATCCCGCACTGTCCAATAGCTAGACTCATGAGGCCGATAAGTTGAGTTATGAGGAATCCGCTGGCTTTCTCTTCAGTCGGCCCGGCACAAGTGAATTGCCCCATTGACAAAGGCGCTCGCAACTTTGTAGCGTCCCGTTCGGTCAGGGGAGGAAACGCCGGGAGTTCAACGGGAAGAGGTGTCCCAGAAATGACCGAGCAGTATACGCCCACTGCGGCGGACGTGGGAAGAATGTACGACCAGTCGACTGGCCTGCTCTCTGAGGTGATGGGGGGAAACATTCACCTGGGGTACTGGCGTGACGGCGACGACGAAGCCTCGGTCGAAGAGGCCACCGACACTTTGACCGACATGGTGGCCGAACGGCTCACACTCTCACCCGGTGCCCGGGTCCTGGATATCGGCTGTGGAAGCGGCAAGCCCGCCGTCCGTATCGCAGGCACATGGGGCGTGCACGTCACGGGTGTCACCATCAGCGCTCAACAGGCGGCCATGGCCGGAGCGCGGCCGGAAGTCGGGGAAGGCGCTGGGCAGGTGTCCTTCCAGCAGGCCGACGGTATGGATCTCCCGTTCGCCGACGCTCACTTCGATCACGTATACGCGATCGAATCGTTCCTGCACATGTCCGATCGTGCCACCGCCATAGCCGAAGCAGCGCGAGTATTGCGTCCTGGCGGCACTCTGGTGGCCGCAAATCCCTATCAGCAAGGTGAGCTGACCCCCTGTGAGGCGGGCATAGTAGCGGACAACCGGAGACTGTTCGAGATTCCTCCGATCGGTGACGCCGACGAATACACCGGACACATGGCCAAGGCCGGCCTGGAGATCGTCGAGATGCTGGACATCGGCGAGAACGTCCGACGCAGTCACACGTTGGCCGCGGACCTCATCCGGCAGGCACAGGGAGCGGACGGCAGTGCCTTCAACGAGGAACTGTCCAGAGCGGCCGACATCATCGAGCGCTTCGGTGAACTCCCGCAGATCGGCTACGGCCTGATCGTCGCCCGTCGGCCCTGAGCCGTCCGACCGGAAGCGGCTTCGGCTGACGCGCCGGCAGAAAGGCGTGGCAGCCGGAGGTCGGGCGGGAGGCGCGGCGCGCCCGGGGGGGGGGGGGGGGCGGGCCCGGGGGGGGGGGGGGGGGGGGGGCCGCCCCCCCCCCCCCCCACCTCCGCGCTCGGTTCAGCATCCGGCGCAGTCCGGCGTGCAGAGCCGCACAGTCCTCCGACGGCAGGGCGATCAGACGTGTGCGCGTGAAGTCCGTCGAGGAGGAAGCGGCGAGGTCAGATGATAATGACCTCAACTATTTTGGCTCGCGGCGTCCAGGGCGCGATGCAGGTGGTTCCTGTGCGGTCAGGTCCAGCGACGGCCGTGCTCGAGGAGCCTGCTGTGAGCGGCCGACATCTGGGAACGTGTGACGTCTCCCTCCCGTGTGGCGAGGTACGTGGTGGTGATCGGCGGTACCTCTGGTCTGACCAGGGGGACCAGCGCGCCTTGGGCGACATCGTCGGCACAGAGATAGGTGGGAAGCACGGCGATGCCGACCGATGCCTTGACGGCGGCGAGTACGGCCCGTTGATCGGGAACCACCACATCGGGTGCCGCGGGCACTTCGGCGTGGAAGACCGACCACCAGTAGTGGTCGATGAGCGGTAAGGACTCGGCGCAGGCGATCAGATGACGGCCCCCAAGGATTTGCGGAGCCTTGCGGGCGAGATGCTTCTCGGGGATCGTCCGCGCGACGTCGGGATGGGCGACCAGGCTCCACTCCTCGTCGTAGAGGGGTAGCGCGCTGATCCCCGTCACGCGGGGGCGCGTCCGGGCAACAACGATGTCGAGCTCGCCCGCGGTCAGCTGGGAGAGCAACGCGTCGGACAGCGCGGGAGTCGTGCGTAACTGCACACTGTCCAGGAGTAGATCGGCGAGCACGGGCAGGATCCGGTCGCTGATCAGGTCACCGGGAGCACCGATCCGGATCCTGCCGGGCGGGCCACCGCTACTGGAATAGCGCTGCAACACGAAGTTGAGGGCATCGACTGGGCCCTCGGCGTCATGCGCAAGGGAATCGGCGGCCGGCGTGGGTTTGGACCCGGTGGCCTGACGCACGAACAGACGCGTCCCGACCCTCTCCTCCAGCAGCCGGATCTGATGCGTGACCGCAGGCTGCGAGATGTGCAGTTTCCGGGCCGCACCCCCGAAGGATCCCGTCCGGTAGACCTCCATGAAGGTACGGAGCCAGCCCGGGTTGAGCGGCTCCGTCTCCTCCCGGTGCACCTGCGCCTGTGCACGTTGCCGCGAGTGAGATGTCGTGTCTGTTGCGAGTACGCGTGGGGAAGACATGCGGATCTCCATGAAGTCAGCAGGTCGGTCGTGGTGTGGGGAGAAGGGAGCCGTGTCGTTCGATGTCCTCCCGCCCGATGGCGAGCCGCCGCGCTGCGGGCCGGGCACGGACAGGAAGCAGTCCGAGGGCGGGGGAACGAGAAGCCGCACAGGCTCCACTGCTCCGCGGCTACGACAAGGAGGCTGCACGCCTGGGAAGCCGGGGGCCGTGTCTCCAGAAGAGGATCGATTCCCCAGGTCCAGGCGGCAAGGCGTGCTGTGTCGGCGAGGTCGAGATCGTAGGCGTCGGCCGTTGGGCGAGTGGCGAAGCGGACCTAGAAGTCGACGGGGTGCACGCCGGGTGAGGGGCGGCAAGAGGACGGACATGACGAGGAGCCACAGGAGGACCCTGTTCGGCAGGCGGCGACTTGCTTTCGCGGCCGGGCGGAACCATTCGGTCACCGTCACGTGCGTGGCCGAGACGGTCGGCACGATGAAGGAGCGACCCGGCAGCGCGCCGAGCGCGTGGTTCCTCGGATCGCGCCTGAAGGCGTGGGCGAGTGGCGTGGTTGCCTCGGATGCGCACCTCAGTGCCGCAGGAAACGTTCGAGCCGGCTGACGAGATCGCCCACGCCGGGCGGCACCGAGGCCGGAAAGGGGCTTCTCTCGTGCGAGGAGGCGGTGGAGACGGGGATCCCGACAGGGCATTCGACAGGGAACGCCGGTGACGAAGGTTGAGACTCTGTATCAGGTCTCCCCATTTTCTCCTTATATGATGGCCCTTCAATGCTCCCCGTTTCCCCGTCCATAGCACTGTTCGTACTGCCCATGGTCTAACAGGAGCGTCCTTCTCGAAAGGTCCTGTCTCGGCCACATGGCCGATTGAACCCATTGCCCGGTACTGTCCGTTCAGTCGGCAAAACTACGAGTTGGGTGCAGAGGAAGGCCTGGGTTCTGCCGGTCGCTCCACGTTTGGGGTAGACGCCGCTGAGGTGGTTCTCCACGGTCCTCTCGGAGGCGTTGAGCCTGCGAACGATGTGCCGATTCCCAGTTCACCGGTCGGTGTACGTTCTCGGAAGTGAGGTTCCCCCGAGGTGCGGAAGGTTGCCGGAGACAGGAGTTGTACCCTGACCCTGGCATGACGGCGCCCTGTCAGAGGCGGCCCGCTGCGGGAGAGACAGTTGGCGGTGTGGGGACGTCGGACTCATGAGATCTGTGACCGTGGTGGGAGAGACTGGTTATGCGTGCCATGCGGTACGAGCGGTTCGGCGGCCCCGAGGTCCTCGTGGAGGCCGATGTGCCGACCCCTGTGGCAGGGCCGGGCGAGACCCTGGTCCAAGTGGACGCCGCAGGCGTCAATTTCGGCGACATCAAGCAGATCGCGGGCGAGCACACTGACGGCCCATACGCTCCTCAAGGCCCGTTGCCACGTGTTCCGGGCATGGAGGTGGTGGGCCGGACGGCTGCTGGACGACGAGTCCTCGGCTATGTGCGGCAGGGCGGTTACGCCGCACAGGCGGTCGTCGCCGACCGCGACCTGATCGCCTTGCCGGAGAATGTGAGCGAGGGTAAAGCGCTAGCCGTTCTCGTGCAGGGGCTGACGGCATGGCATCTGCTGCGGTCGGTCGCGCGCATCAGACCCGGGGAGAGCGTGGTGGTCCATGCCGCCGCGGGCGGGACGGGCAGCCTCGTCGTCCAGTTGGCCCGAGAGTTCGGAGCAGGGCGAATCATCGCCACGGCGTCGTCCGACGACAAACGAGCCTTCGCTCTCGAAGCTGGCGCGGACGCGGCGATCGACGGTGACGCGGAGGGCTACCGGGAACGGATCCTCGACGCCAATCACGGACGCCCAGTCGACATCATCCTGGACGCTATCGGAGGCTCCGTCCTCGACAGCGCCCTGGACACGCTCGGATACCTCGGCCGACTGGTCACCTACGGCGCCTCGTCCCGGCAGCCGGCCTCCGCGATCCCTCCGAGCCGACTCGCGGTGGACAGCATCACCGTCGCCGGCTTCTGGCTCGTCCCGCTCCTCGCCAGGGATGGCGCCGGCAGCGTGGCACTGGCGGAGCTGCTCGACCTCACGGCACGGAGTCGCCTACGGCCCCTGGTCGGAGCGGAATACGACCTGTCCCGGGCCCGCGATGCGCACGAGAACCTACTCGGGCGCCGATCGAAGGGCAAACTCGTTCTCCGCCCGTGAGTGGACGTTACTGGCGTCGGCTCGTCAGGGTGACGTTGGGATATCGAGGGTGAGGGCGGTTCCGGCGACGAAGCCGTCGAGAAGTCCGGGCCGGTACTGGAGGCGTTTGAGCCGGTTGCGGACGAGGTTCTCCAGACGGTCGAGGGCCACGACAGCGAGGTTGGCCAGACTGCGTCTGACGTGCGCCCACACCCACTCGGCGGGTTCAGGTCGGGCGAGCCGGCGGGCAGCAGGAACATTGCCAGCCACTCGCGCTGGTCGATCAACTCCCGCATCCTGCGGGAGACATGGGTGTTCAATCGGTCCCACACCAACACGACCGGCGCGCGGACGAGCTGGTGGACACCGTCGATCAGGGCGATGAAGTCCTTCTCGTTCATGCTGCGCCGCGTGCCCTTGCCCTCCGGTGGGAGACCAGACGGTGGCACAGCCGGGTACGCGATCCGGGCCGCATGGCGATCATCCCGGCCACCGACAGGCGCCCCGAGCGCCGTCCGCTCACCGTGACGACCGACGTGATGCCACGCCGGCCCCAAGTGCGTTCTCAGAGCGGACACTTGCCGGGTGCCTGGAGGAACGCGACGTGCGAGAAAGGCGAACGAGTACGTGGTCGGCGGGAAATGGCCGCACGCCATCCCCGCCGCGAACCAACTACGACTTCCAGTCACACCGGGAGCCTGCGCCCGGTCGATCGGGCAAGGCTAAAAACAAGCAGGCGTGATTGCTTTTTTCTCCGGCCGGTGCCACGCTGCTGCCCGGCGGTGGCCGTCGGGTGGCCGTCAACTCACCGGCAGGGGAGGCGCATTGGTGCGCGCGCGTGCGGGTTTGCGGATCGGGAACGCCTCGGGGTTCTACGGGGACCGGTTCGCGGCGGTCCGGGAGATGCTCACCGGCGGGCCGCTGGACGTGCTGACCGGGGACTACCTGGCGGAGCTGACGATGCTCATCCTGGCCAGGGACCGCCTGAAGGACCCGTCGCTGGGGTACGCGCGGACGTTCCTGCGGCAGATGGAGGAGTGCCTGGGCCTCGCCCGCGAGCGCGGGGTGCGGATCGTCGTCAACGCGGGCGGGCTCAACCCGGCCCGGCTCGCGGGCGAACTGCGCAAGCTGGCCCTGCGGTACGGGATCGCCGCCGCCGTGGCCCACGTCGAGGGCGACGACCTGCTCCCGCGCATCGCCGAACTCGGGCTGCCCGATGGACTGTTGGCCGCCAATGCCTACCTCGGCGGGTTCGGGATCGCGGCCTGCCTGGCCGAGGGCGCGGACGTCGTCGTCACCGGCCGGGTCACCGACGCGGCCCTGGTCGCGGGCCCGGCGATCGCCCACTTCGGCTGGACCCCGGCCGACCTGGACGCCCTGGCCGGCGCCGTCGTCGCCGGCCACGTCCTGGAGTGCGGAGCGCAGGCCACCGGCGGGAACTACGCGTTCTTCCGGGAGCACGACGTGACGAGGCCCGGCTTCCCGATCGCCGAGCTGCACGCCGACGGCTCCAGCGTGATCACCAAGCACCCGGGCACCGGTGGCGCCGTCACCGCCGGCACCGTCACGGCCCAACTCCTGTACGAGACCACGGGTTCGCGCTACCTCGGGCCGGACGTCACGGCCCGGCTCGACACCGTGCGCCTCACCCAGGAGGGCCCCGACCGGGTCCGCGTCGACGGTGTGCGCGGCGAGGCGCCGCCCGCCACGCTCAAGGTGGGCCTCAACAGCCTCGGCGGCCACCGCAACGAGGTCGTGTTCGTCCTCACCGGGCTCGACATCGAGGCCAAGTCGGAGCTGGTGCAGCGGCAGTTGGAGGCGGCCATTCCGCCCGGCCGCCGCCCGGCCGAGCTGACCTGGACCCTCGCCCGCGCCGACCACCCGGACGCGCCCACCGAGGAGTGCGCCTCCGCGCTGCTGCGCCTGACTGCCCGGGACCCGGACCCGTCCAAGGTCGGGCGCGAACTCGGCAAGGCCGCCGTCGAGTTGGGCCTTGCCGGCTACCCGGGCTTCCATCTGACCGCGCCTCCAGGCCCGGGCGCGCCGTACGGGGTGTTCACCGCCGCGTACGTCGACGCGAAGGCCGTGGAGCACACCGCCGTCCTCCCGGACGGTCGTCACGTGAGCATTCCCCCTGGGCAGGTCGGCCCTCAAGCGCCGGACGCCGACGGGCCGTTGGAGCTCCCGGAGCCGCTCCCCGCCGGCCCCAGCCGCCGGGCCCCGCTCGGCCTGGTGGCCGGAGCCCGCAGCGGTGACAAGGGCGGCGACGCCAACCTCGGCGTCTGGGCCCGTGACGACGAGGGCTGGCGCTGGCTCGCGCACACCCTCACGGTCGACCGGCTGCGCGAACTCCTCCCCGAGGCCCAGGACTTGCCCATCACCCGGCACGTGCTGCCCAACCTCCGCGCGCTCAACTTCGTCATCACCGGCCTGCTCGGCGAGGGCGTCGCCGCCCAGCACCGCTTCGACCCGCAGGCCAAGGCGCTGGGGGAGTGGCTGCGTGCCCGATGTGTCGATGTCCCCGAAACGCTCCTCGACCGCACGGAGGCGTCGTGACCGTCCTTCCCACCCGCGTCGACCCGGCCGCGCCCGACCACGCCGAGCACCGCGCCGCGATGCTCGACAAGCTCGCCGCCCTCGACGCCGAGCACGCCAAGGCGCTGGCCGGCGGCGGCCCCAAGTACGTCGAACGCCACCGCGCCCGCGGCAAGTTGCTGCCGCGCGAGCGGATCGAGCTGCTGATCGACGAGGACTCGCCGTTCCTGGAGCTCTCCCCGCTGGCGGCCTGGGGCAGCGACTACCCGGTGGGCGCCGCGCTGGTCACCGGCATCGGCGTCGTCGAGGGCGTCGAGTGCGTGATCACCGCCAACGACCCGACGGTCCGCGGCGGCGCCAGCAACCCGTGGACGCTGCGCAAGGCCCTGCGCGCCAACGAGATCGCGCTCGACAACCGCCTCCCGCTGGTCAACCTGGTCGAGTCCGGCGGCGCCGACCTGCCCAGCCAGAAAGAGATCTTCATCCCCGGCGGCGCCCTCTTCCGCGACCTCACCCGGCTGTCCGCCGCCGGGATCCCCACCGTGGCCGTGGTGTTCGGCAACTCGACGGCCGGCGGCGCCTACGTGCCGGGCATGTCCGACCACACCGTGCTGGTCAAGGAACGCGCCAAGGTGTTCCTCGGCGGCCCGCCGCTCGTGAAGATGGCCACCGGGGAGGAGGCCGACGACGAGTCGCTCGGCGGGGCCGAGATGCACGCCCGCACCTCCGGCCTGGCCGACCACTTCGCCGTCGACGAGGCGGACGCGCTGCGCCTCGCCCGCCGGATCGTCGCGCGGCTGGACCACCGCAAGCCGGGCCCGGGGCCGGACGCGTCCGCCGAGCCGCCGAAGTACGCGGAGGAGGAGCTGCTCGGCATCGTCCCGGGCGACCTCAAGGTGCCGTTCGATCCGCGCGAGGTGATCGCCCGGATCGTCGACGGCTCCGACTTCGACGAGTTCAAGCCGATGTACGGCCCGAGCCTGGCCACCGGCTGGGCCCGCCTGCACGGCTACCCGGTCGGGATCCTCGCGAACGCGCAGGGCGTGCTGTTCAGCGCGGAGTCCCAGAAGGCCGCCCAGTTCATCCAGTTGGCGAACCAGCGGAACACCCCGCTGCTGTTCCTGCACAACACCACCGGCTACATGGTGGGCAAGGACTACGAGCAGGGCGGCATCATCAAGCACGGCTCGATGATGATCAACGCCGTCTCGAACTCCACGGTGCCGCACCTCTCGGTGCTGATGGGCGCCTCCTACGGCGCCGGCCACTACGGCATGTGCGGGCGGGCGTACGAGCCGCGGTTCCTGTTCGCCTGGCCGAGCGCCAAGTCCGCGGTGATGGGCCCGCAGCAGCTGGCCGGGGTGCTGTCGATCGTCGCCCGCCAGTCGGCCGCTGCGAAGGGGCAGCCGTACGACGAGGACGCGGACGCCGCGATCCGCGCGATGGTCGAGCAGCAGATCGAGGCGGAGTCGCTCCCGGCGTTCCTGTCCGGCCGGCTCTACGACGACGGCGTGATCGACCCGCGCGACACCCGGACGGTGCTCGGCCTCTGCCTGTCCGCGATCCACAACGCGCCGGTCGAGGGCGCGCGCGGCTACGGCGTCTTCCGGATGTAGAAGCCGGATGGAGAAGGTAGAAGGGGACCTGGAATGATCACCAACCTGCTGGTCGCCAACCGCGGCGAGATCGCCCGCCGGGTGTTCCGCACCTGCCGTGCCCTCGGCATCGCGACCACCGCCGTGCACTCCGACCCGGACGCCGGCGCCCCGCACGTCCGCGAGGCCGACGCCGCCGTCCGGCTGCCCGGCGCCGCGCCCGCCGACACCTACCTGCGCGGCGACCTGATCGTCCGGGCGGCTCTGGACGCGGGCGCCGATGCCGTCCACCCGGGGTACGGATTCCTGTCCGAGGACGCCGGGTTCGCGCAGGCGGTGCTCGACGCGGGCCTCACCTGGGTCGGCCCGCCGCCGGCCGCGATCGCCGCGATGGGCTCCAAGACGGCCGCGAAGCGGCTGATAGCGCAGGCGGGCGTGCCCGTCCTCGACGCCCTCGTCGAACCCGCCGAGGCGGACCTGCCGCTGCTGGTCAAGGCGGCGGCGGGCGGCGGTGGCCGGGGCATGCGCGTCGTCCGCTCGCTGGCGGAGCTGCCGGGCGAGATCGAAGCGGCGAAGGCCGAGGCCGCCAAGGCCTTCGGCTCCGACGAGGTGTTCTGCGAGCGCTACCTGCCCACCGGCCGCCACGTCGAGGTCCAGCTGATGGCCGACGCCCACGGCACGGTCTGGGCGGTCGGCGACCGCGACTGCTCGCTGCAGCGCCGCCACCAGAAGGTGATCGAGGAGGCCCCGGCGCCCGGGATCCCCGACGCCGTGCGCACCGCGCTGCACGCGGCCGCCGTCTCCGCCGCCCGCGCGATCGGCTACGTCGGCGCGGGCACCGCCGAGTTCCTCCTCGCGGAGGACGGCCGCTTCCACTTCCTGGAGATGAACACCCGCCTCCAGGTCGAGCACCCGGTCACCGAGGCCGTCACCGGACTCGACCTGGTCGCGCTCCAACTCGCCGTCGCCGAGGGGGAGAAGCTCCCCGCCGCACCCCCGCCCACGAACGGCTGCGCGATCGAGGCCCGCCTCTACGCCGAGAACCCGGCGCACGACCACCGGCCCGCCACCGGCATCCTGCACCGCTTCGAACTCACCGTCCCGCACGAGGAGTTCGGCGGCACGCTCCGCCTCGACTCCGGCGTCGAGAACGGCAGCACCATCACGCCGCACTACGATGCGATGCTCGCCAAGGTGATCGCCTGGGCCCCGACCCGCGCGGCCGCCGCCCGCCGCCTCGCCGACGCCGTCGCCCGCGCCCGGCTCCACGGACCCACCACCAACCGGGAGTTGCTCGCCCGAGCACTGCGCCACCCGGCCTTCCTGGAGGGCCGCCTGCACACCGGATTCCTCGCCGAGCACGCGGCCGACCTCACCGCCCCGGACGACAAGGGCGCGGCGAGGGCGGCCCTGGCCGCCGCCCTCGCCGATGCGGCGGAGCGCCGCACGCCGCTGCCGTCCGGCTGGCGCAACCTCCCGTCCCAGTCGCAGGTCAAGCGCTACCGGGCCACCGACGGAGGCGAGTTGGAGGTGCGCTACCGCCTCACCCGGGACGGCCTGCGGGCCGACGACCACCCGGACACCGAGCTCGTCGAGCACGAGCACACGCCGGAGAGCGTCACCCTCCGCCACGGCACGATCCGCCGCACCTACCGCGTCGCCCGCTACGGCCCGGACGTCTTCGTCGAGACCCCGGACGGCACGACCGCCCTCACCGTCGTCCCCCGCTTCCCCGACCCCGCCGCCCAGACCGAACCGGGGGCCCTGCTCGCCCCGATGCCCGGCACCGTCATCCGGGTCGCCGCCGCCGTCGGCGACACCGTCACCGCCGGGCAGCCCCTGCTGTTCCTGGAGGCGATGAAGATGGAGCACCGCGTCGTCGCCCCCGCCGACGGCACCCTCGTGGAACTCCGCGCCACCCCGGGCCGGCAGGTCGAACTCGGCACCCTGCTCGCCGTCGTCAAGCCCTCCGTCGTCAAGCCCTCCGTCGTCAAACCCTCCGTCGTCAAACCCTCCGTCGTCAAACCCACCGCTGTCGCCCAAGAGGCCTGAGGAAGGACCCGCATGTCCGCCATCGGCAGTCAGCTCCTCGAAACGCCCGAACGTCAGGCCCTGCGTCGCGCCGTCGGCGACCTCGGCCGCCGCTACGGCTCCGCGTACTACCTGGCCAAGGCCCGGGCCGGCGAGCCCGCCGACGAACTGTGGGCCGACGCCGGCAAGGCCGGCTACCTCGGCGTCAACCTGCCCGCCGAGTACGGCGGCGGGGGCGGCGGCATCACCGACCTCGCCATCGTCCTGGAGGAACTGGGCACCGCCGGCTGCCCGTTGCTCCTGCTGATCGTCTCCCCGGCGATCTGCGGCACGGTCATAGCCCGGTACGGCACGGACCAGCAGAAGCGCCGCTGGCTGCCGGGACTGGCCGACGGAACCCGCCGGATGGCCTTCGGCATCACCGAACCCGACGCCGGCTCCAACTCGCACCGGATCTCCACCGTGGCCCGCCGCGACGGCGAGGACTGGCTGCTCACCGGCCGCAAGGTGTTCGTGTCGGGCATCGACCACTCGGACGACGTGCTGTTCGTCGCCCGCACCGAGGACGCCCGCACCGGCAAGCTCAAGCCCTGCCTGTTCGTCGTCCCGCGCGAGACCCCGGGCTTCGAGTTCCGGGCGATCCCGATGGAGCTCGTCGCCCCCGAGAAGCAGTTCCAGGTGTTCCTGGACGACGTCCGGCTGCCCGCCGACGCGCTCGTCGGCGACGAGAACGCGGGCCTGCTCCAGCTCTTCGCGGGCCTCAACCCCGAGCGGATCCTGACCGCCGCGTTCTCGCTCGGCCTCGCCCGCCAGGCCCTCGGCAAGGCCGTCGAGTACGCGAAGACGCGGACGGTCTGGTCGACCCCGATCGGCGCCCACCAGGGCCTCGCCCACCCGCTGGCGCAGTGCGCGGTGGAGATCGAGCTGGCCCGGCTGATGACGCAGAAGGCCGGGCTGCTCTACGACGCGGGCGAGGACCTCGCGGCCGGCGAGGCGGCCAACATGGCCAAGTACGCGGCCGGCGAGGCCGCCGCCCGCACGGTCGACCAGGCGGTGCAGACGCTCGGCGGCAACGGCCTCACCCAGGAGTACGGGCTGGGCGCGCTGCTGGCCGCCACCCGGGTGGGCCGGGTGGCCCCGGTCAGCCGCGAGATGGTGCTCAACTACGTCGCCCAGCACACCCTCGGGCTGCCGAAGTCGTACTGACGGCGGGTCACTTGACGCCGGTCAGGTGGGCGAACACGACGGTGTTGGACTCGTACCCGGTCTTCCGGTCGAACTTGCCGCCGCAGGTGATCACCCGCAGCTCGGCCCGCTCGGTGGCGCCGTACACGAGGGCGTCCGGGAAGTCCTTCTTCGGGAACACCCGGACGGAGTCGATCGTGAACACCGCCGTGCGCCGGTCCTTGCGGGCCACCTCGACGGTGTCGCCGGGGCGCAGCAGCCCGAGCCGGTAGAAGACGGCCGGCCCGGTGCGGTTGTCGGCGTGCCCGATGGTGATGGCGTTGCCGGCCGCTCCCGGCGCCGTGCCGTCGCGATACCAGCCGGCCAGGTTGCGCTGGTCCATCGGCGGGGGGTTCAGCTGCCGGGAGGCGCTGAGCCCGAGGCCGATGACCGGGGCGTCGACCTTGATCGCGGGGATCCGGATCCTGGTCGGCGGTGAGGCGGGCAGCGGCGGGTGGGCCGGGACCGGCGGGGGCGTGGCCACCGGCGGACGGCCGGGGCTCGGCGCCGGTACGGCCGTGGCGGCCGGCGCCGGCAGCGGCGGCCCGTCCCGGCCGTCGGTGCCGACGTGGACGAGCCAGATGCCGCCCGCCGCGAGAGCCAGCGCGACGACCCCGGCCGTGACCGGGCCGGGGCCGCCGCGCGGTACGCGGAAGGGGAGGTCAGGAGTCGGCATTGGTCCCGGGACGGCGGCGCATCGCGCGGATGGTGAGGCCGCCGGCGCCGACGAGCAGCGCGACCCCGCCGATCACCTCGGCGGCGTTGGCCCCGGAGGTGCCGCCGCCACCGGTGGGCACCCCGCCGTGGGGCCCGCCGCTGGGGGAGGCGCTGGGCGAGTGCGAGTGGCTGGGCGAGGTGCTGGGGGAGGTGCTGGAGGACGCGCTCGGTGACGGTGACGGTGACGGCGAGGAGGAGGACGATGACGACGGCGACGAGGACGGCGACGACGAGGGCGACGACGACGGCGAGGGCGACGAGGAGGCGCACGAGACGTCGAAGACCTTGTGCTTGGCCGACCCGTTCTCGCCCACGAACGTCCAGTCGAGCTTGTAGTGCCCGTCCGGCAGGGTGAAGTTGCCGGTGTTCCCGGTGCCGTTGGTGAGCGTGATCGACCCGGCGAGTACCTGCGCCGTGCCGGTCGGCGGCTGCTGCTCGATCGTCCAGTTCACCTGCTGGATCGTGTCGAAGTTGAACGCGTCCAGGTAGAACACGCAGACCTTGGGCTCGTCCCGCGTGTCGCTCACCGGAGTGGTGCTGTTGTGGATCTTGACGTCGCCGTTGTCGCCCGGTGCGGCGAACGCGAGCGGTGCCCCGCCGAGGGCGAGGACGACGGCCGTGGTGGCGGCGGCGAGCAGGCGGCGGCCGCGCGGCAGGGTAGGGGAGGTGGCTCTCACGGTTGGGGTGCTCCAGGTTCCGGGGCCGCTCCCGGGGGCGGGCGGCCGTGGTGCACACCGTCCGACCGGGCGCCCCCCGGCGGCAACTGTGCCACGCGCGCTCCGGCCGTCGTTCCCCACAATGGCCCAGCGTCCCTCCGCTGTCCGTATGCTCCTGAACGCGCCCCCGGCCGACCCGCCCCCGAGACCCGTCGCCGGTCCAGAATCCACCTCAACTTCCTTAGTGGAGGCTTACCTTGGTGTTCCTCAGCGACTTCCCCGACGTACCGACGATCGACCTGCCGATCCACGACGCGGTGCTCGGCGACGCCGAGCGGTACGGCGACCGGCCGGCCCTGATCGACGGCCTCACCGGACGGACCGTCAGCCACGCCGAGCTCGCCGGGTCCGTGCGCCGGGTCGCCGCCGGCCTGGCCGACGCGGGCGTGCGCAAGGGCGACGTGCTGGCGCTCTTCAGCCCCAACACGATCGCGTACCCGATGGCGTTCTACGGCGCCACCCGGGCCGGCGCCACCGTCACCACCGTCTCCTCCCTCGCCACCCCGAACGAGCTCGCCGGCCAGCTGCGCGACAGTGGCGCCCGCTGGCTGGTCACCGTCTCCCACTTCCTGCCCACCGCCGCGAAGGCCGCCGAGCTGCTCGCCGCCGAGGGCCGCCCGCTGCGCGAGATCGTCGTGCTGGACGGCGCCGACGGCCACCGCTCGCTCGCCGACCTGCTCGCCAGCACCGCCCCGGTGCCCGAGGTCCCGATCGATCCCGGCGAGGACGTCGCCGTGCTGCCGTACTCCAGCGGCACCACCGGCCTGCCCAAGGGCGTCATGCTCACCCACCGCTCGATCGCCACCAACCTCGGCCAGGTGGACGCCCTGTACCGCCCCGAGCCGGGCGAACGGGTGCTCGCCGTCCTGCCGTTCTTCCACATCTACGGCCTCGCCGCGCTGCTCAACCAGCCGCTGCGCTGCGGCGCCGCGGTGGTCGTGCTGCCGCGCTTCGACCTGGAGCAGTTCTGCCGCGCCATCGAGGAGCACCGGGTGCAGGCGCTCATCGTGGCCCCGCCGATCGCGCTCGCCCTCGCCAAGCACCCGCTGGTGGAGCGCTTCGACCTGTCCTCCGTCGAGTACCTGCTGTGCGCCGCCGCCCCGCTCGACACCGAGCTCGCCGCCGCCTGCGCCCGCCGCCTCGGCCTGCCGCACCTGCTCCAGGGCTACGGCATGACCGAGCTGTCCCCGGTCACCCACGTCGTCTCCCCGCACGACACGGACCCCTCGCCCGGCGCCGTCGGCCGGATGGTCCCCTCCACGGAACTGCGCGTCACCGCCCTGGACGGCACCCGGACGGACCTCGGGCCCGGCGAGCCCGGCGAGCTCCTGATCCGCGGCCCGCAGGTGATGAAGGGCTACTTCGGCCGCCCCTCCGAGACCGACGCCGTGATCGACGAGGAGGGCTGGCTGCACACCGGCGACGTCGGCTTCGTCGACGACCGCGGCTACCTGCACATCGTCGACCGGGTCAAGGAGCTGATCAAGTACAAGGGCTACCAGGTCGCCCCCGCCGAACTGGAGGCCGTCCTGCTGGGCCACCCGCAGATCGCCGACGCCGCCGTCATCGGCGTGACGGACGCCGAGGGCACCGAGTGTCCCAAGGCCTTCGTCGTCCGGGTGCCCGGCAGCAGGCTCAGCGCCGAGGACGTCACCACGTTCGTCGCCGGCCAGGTCGCCCCCTACAAGAAGGTGCGCGCGGTCGAGTTCGTCGAGGCCGTCCCCAAGTCCCCCGCCGGAAAGATCCTCCGCCGCGAACTGCGAGCCCGAGAGGCGGCGGCCCGCTGACCCGCACGCAGGGCGCAGCTGTGAGGATCGACCCGCCGAGCCCCCACCGGAACAGGAACCGCCAGCACCGATGACCAGCCACTCCGCCGTCCGCACCCCCCGGCAGGACCGCAGCCGTGCCACCCGCGCCCGGCTGCTCGCGGCGGCCGTGGACTGTCTGGCCGAACGCGGCTGGCACGGCTCCACCGTCGCCGTGGTCGCCGAACGCGCCGGGGTCTCCCGGGGCGCCGCCCAGCACCACTTCCCGACCCGCGAGGACCTGTTCACCGCGGCCGTCGAGTACGTCACCGCCGAGCGGCTGGCGGCCGTCCGCGCCCACGCGGTCGAGCTGCCGGGCCCCCGCGCCCCCCCCCCCCCCGCCGCCGGGGGCACAATTGTGTGCGCGCGAAACACCCCCCCGG
>NZ_JBHWGV010000050.1:29554-32669 GCF_042732955.1 Kitasatospora sp. NPDC059747
CCCCGCGCTCGGCGTCGGCTGCCGGGGCGGGCGCGGAGCGCGCGCGCCCCGCCGGCGGCCGCGCGGGCCCCCCCCCGCGCCGCCCCGGCCCCCCCCCCCCCCCCCCCCCGGCCCCGACCGCACCGGGGCCGTCGTCGACATGATCGTGCGCCTCTACACCGGCCCGCTGTTCCGCGCCGCCCTGCACCTGTGGACGGCCGCCGCCACCGAGGAACCGCTGCGCGAGCGGATCATCGCCCTGGAGGGCCACGTCGGCCGCGAGGCCCACCGGGCCGCCGTCGAGTTCCTGGACGCCGACGAGACCCGCCCCGGCGTGCGCGAATCGGTGCAGGCCACCCTGGACCTCGCCCGCGGCCTCGGCCTGGCCAACCTGCTCACCGACGACAGCGCCCGACGATCCGGAGTGATCCGGCAGTGGGCGGGCCTTCTGGAGAGTACGCTGCGCCCGGTACGCCCATGACGCCCGTACGACAGGAGCGACCGGAACGGCCCCCCTCCAAGGGGTCGCCGGGCGGCCGATGTCCGTGCAGTCTGGAGAAGAATCCCGGCCGGCACCGACCGCGAGGCCCACCCGGCCGGGCACGAGCCGAACCGGGGTGCTGCCTGATCATGCACGGACACGAGTGGGACGCGACCGACGCCGCCGGCCCCGCACCGGGTGCCGCCCCCGCACGTCCCGAGGGCCACCGACTGGTCCCGCTCGCCACCGTCCTGGTCCAGGGCGACGGCCTCATCCTGCACTGGAGCGAGGACGCCGAGGCCCTGCTCGGCTACACCGCCGACGAGGCCGTCGGCAGCTACGCCGCCCGGCTGCTCACCGACGAACGCGACCGCGGCGAGGTCCTCGCGATCTTCCAGCGGATCATGGACGGCACCGGCACCTCCTTCGTCTTCCCGGTGCGCCACCGCGACGGCCACCGGGTCGAGCTGGAGTTCCGCACCTACCCGATCGCCGGCCCGGGCGGCACCCTCCTCCTGCTCGCCACCGCCTCCGACACCGGCGCCATCCACGAGATCGAGGCCGACCTCGCCGTCCTCGACGGCATCTTCGGCCGCTCGCCGATCGGCATGGCCGTGTACGACACCCAGCTGCGCTACGTGCGGATCAACGAGGCGCTCGCCCGGATGAACGGCGTCCCGGCCGCCGCCCACCTCGGCCGCCGGATATCCGCCGTCCTGCCCGGCATCAACACCGCCGAGATCGAGCAGACCATGAGACAGGTGCTCAGGACCGGCAAGCCCGTCGTGGACGCCCGCTCGCACGGCCGCGTCCCCGGGGACCCGAGGCGCGACCACGCGTGGTCCGCCTCCTACTTCCGCCTGGAGGACTCCACCGGCCGGGTCTTCGGCGTCGCCTCCTCGATCATCGACGTCACCGAGCGCTTCCAGGCCGAGGCCCGCGCCTCCCGCGCGCAGGAACGTCTCGCCACCATCGCCGAGGCCACCGCCCGGATCGGCACCACCCTCGACCTCCAGCGCACCGCCGAGGAGCTGATCGAGGCCGTCGTCCCCCGGTTCGCCGACTTCGCCACCGTCGACCTCCTGGAACCGGTGCTGCGCGGTGCCGAGCCCACCGCGATCCCCGCCGACCGCCCGATCAAGCTGCGGGCCGTCGCCGTCGGCGAGTCCTACGAGTCCGGCCTCACGCACGCCGTGGACGCCGTCGGCGAGACCTCCGAGTACGCCCCCCACCGCAGCTACACCCAGTGCCTGCGCAGCGGGAAGCCGCTGCTGCGCGCCCACGTGGACGAGGAGGTCCTGCGCGGCCTGGTCGCCAGCGAGGAGCGCGTCGCCCCCGGCATCGCGGCGGGCATCCACTCGTACCTGATGGTGCCGATCTCGGCCCGCGGCATGGTCCTCGGAGGCTCCGAGTTCATCCGGATGCGCAACCCCGAGCCGTTCACCGACGCGGACGTCGCCCTCGCCGAGGAGCTCGTCGCCCGCACCGCCCTCGCGCTCGACAACGCCCGGCTCTACCGGCGCGAGCGCGAGACGGCGCTCACCCTCCAGCGCAGCCTCCTGCCGCAGGAGATCCACCGCACCCTCGGCCTGGAGATCGCCTACCGCTATCTGCCCAGCAGCGTCGTCAGCGAGGTCGGCGGCGACTGGTTCGACGTCGTGCCGCTGTCCTGCGGCCGGGTGGCCCTGGTGGTCGGCGACGTGATGGGCCACGGCATCCGGGCCGCCGCCACGATGGGCCAGCTGCGCACCGTCGCCCGCACCCTCGCCACCCTCGACATGCCGCCCGAGCAGGTCCTCACCCGACTGGACGAGACCGCGCACGGAATCGGCGAGGGCCAGTTCGCCACCTGCATCTGCGCGGTCTACGACCCGCTGGAGCGCACCGTCCAGGTGGCCTCGGCCGGCCACCTGCCGCCGGTGTGGGTCGGCCCCGACGGGCTCGCCCGCCGGGTCGACCTCCCGCCCGGCGTGCCGCTCGGCGTCGGCGGCGTGGCCTTCGAGTCGATCGAGTTCACCCTCCCGGAGGGCGGCATGGTCGCCCTCTACACCGACGGCCTGGTCGAGCGCCGGGGCCAGGACATCGACAAGGGCATCGATCTGCTCGCCCGCACCCTCGCCGAGCCCGGCCGCACCCTGGAGCAGACCTGCGACGCCGTGCTCGGCGCCCTCGTCACAGACGGCACCGACGACGACATCGCGATGATCATGGCCCGGGTGCTGCCGCTGCCCGCCGACCGGATCGCCACCCTCCCGCTCACCGGCGGCGGCCGCCTGCCCGGCAAGGCCCGCCGCTTCACCCGCGCGACCCTGGAACGCTGGGGCCTGACCCCGCTCGCCGACTACGCCGAACTGCTGGTCAGCGAGCTCGTCACGAACGCCCTCCTGCACGCCGACGCCCCGCGGAGGCTGCGGCTGTTCCGCGACCGCGTGCTCACCGTCGAGGTCTCCGACGCCGGCGGCCAAACCCCGCAGCTGCGCCCCTTCGCCGAGCAGGACGAGGGAGGGCGCGGCATGTTCCTGGTCAGCGAGCTCGCCCAGCGCTGGGGCAGCCGGCTGACCAGGGACGGCAAGGTGGTCTGGGCCGAGCTGGAACTGCCCTTCAGGGCGAGCCACTGACGGCGGCGGCCCCGCACCCGGGAACAGGGTGCGGGGC
>NZ_JBHWGV010000050.1:32679-63726 GCF_042732955.1 Kitasatospora sp. NPDC059747
GCCCTGGCATGGTGTCAGCCCCCCAGCCACTCACCCCCCAGCGCGCCCCCCCACGCGGGCGGGCCCCCCCCCCCGCGGGAACAGGGTGCGGGGCCGCCCAACCGCTTAGGAGCAGAACCGTTTCGCTGCAGAACCGTTTAGGCATCCACCTTCTCGGGCGCCGGCCGGACCTCCGTCGGCTCGGCCGCCGGGGCGGAGAGCCCGCGCAGCAGGCGCCAGGCCATCGCGGCGGCGCCGATCAGCAGCACGGCCGAGGCGATGCCCGCGACGTTCATCCCGTGGACGAACGCGTGCTTCGCGCTCGCCAGCAGCGGCTCGCCGAGGGCCTGGGGCAGCCCGTGGGCCGCCTCGACGGCCCCGCCGAGCGACTCGCCGGCCCGGGCGGCGGCGGCCGGGTCCGCGCCCTGCGGCACGGACAGCCCGCTCGCGTAGAGCGAGCCGACCACCGAGCCGACCAGCGCGATGCCGAGCGCGGTGCCCAGCTCGTACGCCGTCTCCGACACGGCGGAGGCGGCCCCGGCCTTGTCGGCCGGCGCGGCGCTCAGCACGAGGTCGGCGCCGAGCGTGTAGACCACCCCTTCGGCCGTCCCGACCAGCAGGAACGAGGCGGCCAGCACCAGGTACGTGGTGTCCTGCTGGAGCCAGCCGAGCACGCCGACGCCGAGGCCCATCGCCAGCAGACAGAACGTCAGCGCGGCCCGGGCGCCGGTGCGCCGGACCAGCCGGGCGGTCAGCAGACCGCCCGCCACCGAGCCGGCGAAGGCCGGCAGTTCGGCGAGGCCCGCCTGCAGCGGCTCGTAGCCGCGGACCAGCTGGAGGTACTGCGAGGTCACGAAGACCACGCCGGACAGGCCGATCAGTGAGATCAGCGAGGCCAGCACGGCGGCGGTGAACCGGCGGTCGCGGAACAGCCGGACGTCCAGCAGCGGGGTGTCCAGCCGGAGCTGGCGGCGGACGAAGACGGTCAGCGCGGCGGCGCCCACGAGGCCGGCGAGCGGCACGTCCCAGCGCGTCACGCCGTTCGCGGCGGCCTCCTTGACCGCGTAGACGACGCCGATCACACCGGCCAGTGACAGCAGGACGCTCAGCACGTCCCAGCGGCCCGGCTTCGGGTCCCTGGACTCGGGCAGCAGCCAGGCGCCGAAGCCCAGCAGCAGGAGCAGCACGGGGATGTTGAGCAGGAACACCGAGCCCCACCAGAAGTGCTCCAGCAGCACGCCGCCGACCACCGGCCCGAGCGCGGCGCCCGCGGCCGCGGCGGCGCCCCAGATGCCGATCGCGGTGGCCCGCTCCCGGTCGTCCGGGAAGAGGCTGCGGATCAGCGAGAGGGTGGACGGCATGATCGTCGCCCCGGCCACGCCGAGCAGGACGCGGGCCAGGATCAGCCAGCCGGGCCCGGGCGCGTACGCGGCGAGCAGCGAGGCGGCGCCGAACGCCGTGGAGCCGACCAGCAGCAGCTTCTTGCGGCCGATCCGGTCGCTCAGCGCGCCCATGCTGACCAGCAGGCCGGCGAGGACGAAGGAGTAGGCGTCGCCGATCCAGAGCAGCTGGGTGCCGCTGGGGCGCAGCGTCTCGCTGATGGAGGGGATGGCGAGGGAGAGGACGGTCGCGTCGACGGCGACCAGGGTGACGGCGAGGACGAGGACGGCGAGGCCGCTCCAGCGGCGGCTCGGGGTCGGGTTCGTCAGGCTCGGAGTGGCCAGGACGGTGCTGCTCATGGTGTATCGGTTTCCGTTGAGCGGGCCGAAGAGGAGGTGGGAGCGGGGGACGAGGGTCGGCGCAGGGCGCCGCCGAGGAAGAGTTCGGTGATCGAGAACGCGGCGTCGCGGGGGGCGAGCCGGCCGTCCTGGATGGCCCAGCCGACGCCGGCGACGAGGTCGAAGAACGCCTCGCTGAGCCAGGCGGCGGACAGCTCGATCCGGAAGACGCCCTGGTGCTGTCCGCGCAGGAACAGCGCGTGCAGCCGTTCGGTCTGGGTCTCCCAGAGCGCGTTGATGTTCTCGTCGTCGTAGAGCTGGTTCTCGCCGGCCAGGAAGGCGCAGAGCATGGCGTCGGGGACGGCGACCTCGACCAGGCGGCGTACCGCGGCCTCGGCGTCGCCCTCCCCGGCGGTGGCGGTGTCCAGCGCGGTGGCGAAGCGCTGCAGGCTGAGCAGGCCGACCTCGCGGATCAGGGCCTCGCGGCCGGGGAACAGCCGGTGCAGCGTGGCGCGGCTGATGCCGGCGGCGCGCGCGATCTCGTCCAGGTGGGCGGTCGGGCGGCGGGAGAGCACGCTGACGGCGGCTTCGAGGACGGTGTCGCGATCGGTGGCCATGCTTCGAGTGTAGCTCAAGTGAGACATGGATGTCTCAAAATAGGATTGGTCGCCTCAGGTGGGGCGTGCGGGACCGGCGGCCGGGCAGCAAAAAACCGGGGACGGCGGTTGCCGTCCCCGGTCCTCGTGCCGCTCCCTCGGGAGCTCAGCTCTGGTTGTAGAACCCGGTGTCGTCGAGCGGGCGGTCGATCACCATGACCTCGACGTCGGCCGGGGTGAGCAGGAAGACCCGGCGGGCGATCCGCTCGATGCCGCCCTGGGTGCCGAAGATCAGCCCGGAGGCGAAGTCGACCATCCGCTTGGCCTCGGCCTCCTCCATCTCGGTGAGGTCCATGACCACCGGAGTGCTGGCCCGGATGTGCTCGCCGACGGTGCGGGCGGCCTCGAATCCGGTCGGCCGCAGTGAGACGATCTTGGCCGGCGACGGCATCGCGGGCACGGTGTCCCGCTCGCTCCACTCGTCGTCGTACACGGCGGCCGGGTAGTGCCCCGAGGGCATCAGCCACCCGTTGTGGTGCTCGTCGCGAAGTGCTCCCATGCCGCGCCTCCCTGCCTCGTCCCGGCCGCGTCCCCCCGGGTGCGCGTGCCCTTTTTGACACGTCATCCACTCGTCGGAACTGTCCGAGTATCGCACTGTTCACCGGTCCCGTGCCCGCTCGCGCCCCCCGTACGAGTCGTGCCGCGCCGGAAACCCGGGCGGACCCGGGCACCAACATCGACGCGGGTGGCTTGCGTACGGTTGCGCGCGTAGACCTTATCGGTCGTGGTCACCGCGTAATTGACCTTCTGTCAACAATGCGGAAACGATTTCACTCCCCGGTCCTGCCGTCCAGCAGCTCGCGCAGAAAATCCGCGTGACCGTTGTGCCGCGCGTACTCCTCGATCATGTGGACGAGGATCCAGCGGAGCGTCACGTCCGCGTCGCGGCGCTGCCGTTTGCCCACCGTGTCGAGCGGGAGGCCGGCGATCGCGCGGCGGGCGGCGTCGACCTCGGCGTGCCAGGTGGCGAAGTCGGCGGCGACGTCCGCGGTGGCGACGTCGTCGAAGTCGCCGTCCTCGTTCTCCGGGGTCCAGTAGTGGCCGGTGCTGACGTCCGCGCCCAGCAGGATGCCCTGGAACCAGTGCTGCTCGACCTCGGCCATGTGCCGCACGAGGCCGAGCAGGGACAGGCCGGACGGCGGGACGGAACGCGTGCGCAGCTGGTCGTCGGTGAGGCCCTCGCACTTGAGGGCGAGCGTGCTGCGGTGGAAGTCCAGCCAGGCCGTCAGCATGGTGGTCTCGTCGGCGGACATGGGCGGGTCGACCCGCGGCGTGAGGTTGGTCATGGCCGCCATGGTGGCGCCGGGCGGGGGTGGATCGCGAGCGAATAAGCGCGTGTCCGGCTCAGGCGGTGGTGGCGGCGGCGCGGCGGCGGGCGACGGCGGCCCGCCAGAGCGAGACCAGGGTCACCAGGCCGAACACCCCGATCACGCCCGCCGACAGCAGGAACGACACCGAGCCGGGCCGGCGCGCGCTGGCCGCGGCCGTCACGTACACCGCGGTGGTCGGCACGACGCCGATGGCGGTGGCCAGGACGTACGGCACGAAGCGCGTGCCGGAGAACGCGGCGCCGTAGTTGCCGGCCTGGAACGGCAGGCCGGGCATCAGGCGCAGCAGCAGGACGCTGCGGAAGCTCTGGTCGGTGAAGCGGCGGTCCAGGGCGGTCAGCATCTTCCCGCGCAGGAAGGGGCGCAGCGCGTCGCGACCGAGGGCCCGGCCGAGGCCGAACGCCGCCGCCGCGCCGAGGGTGGTGCCGAGGACGGCGAGCAGGGTGCCCTGCTGGATGCCGAGCAGCAGCCCGGCGGCGGCGTTGAGGGCCGGGCGGGGCAGGAAGGCGAGCGTGCCGAGGGCGTAGACCGTGACGAAGGCCGGCGCGAGCCAGTACCCGGGCACCCCGGCGGGCAGCCCGCCGCGCAGGAACGCCGTCGGGCTCCACAGCAGCAGCGACCCGGCGGCGGCGCCGAGGATCAGGACGAGCAGCGCGAAGCGCCACCACGGCGAACGCGGTGCGGGCTCGGGCGGTGCGGGGGCTGCGTCTGGTGCGTGCACCGCCCGAGCCTAGCTCTCCTATGCGTAAGGATCCTTTTCGGGGCTGTAGTGCCAGAACTGGTTGTCCCCGGCGTGGAAGTCCCACTGGATGACCGGGGTGCCGTCGGCGATCACGCCGCCGGCGACGTCCAGGCTGAGCCCGCTGTTGGCGTTGACGATGTGGCGGGGGGTGCCGGCGTGGCTGACCGGCGGGTCGCTCCACTGCTGGTTGCTGCCGCCGTTGCAGGTCCACTGGCCGGCCTGGGTGCCCGGGGTGGTGCTGAAGGCGGGGATCTCCAGGCACTTGCCGCTGTGCAGGTTGATCCAGCCGTTGGCGGTCTGGGTCCACTTCTGGTTGTCGCCGCCGGTGCAGGTCCAGATCCGGACCGGGGCGCCGTCGTCGGTGCGCCAGTCGGCGACCTCCAGGCACAGGTCGTTCTGGCCCGCGTACATCCCGGTGCGGATCTCGGCCGGCCCGAAGTCGGTGGCGGTCGTCGCGGTGGCGGCACCGGCGGTCGGTGCGGCCAGCACCGACCCTCCGGTGAGGGCGAGGACGGCGGCGGCCGTCGCGAGTCTCGTGCGATGGGTCATCGGTGCGCTCCCCGTGGTCGACGTTGGAGTGTTCGACCGCGCCCGGCGCGGAAAAGTTGTGCGCCGATCCGGGGGAAGACGCGGGGGTGCCCGTCGGGTCAGAGCGTCGAGAGGTCGTTGCCCGCCGGGGCGCTCACGCCGCTGGACGGGCCGTCGGGTGCGTTCCGTTCGCTGCGGCGCAGTGCCCCGGCGCTCGGTACCAGGGCGAGGGCGAGCGCGGTGACGAGGACGAAGGAGACGGTCAGCGAGGTGGCCTGGGCGAGCCCGCCGACGACGGCCGGGGCGATCAGGCCCGAGGTGTAGGTGACGGTGGCGACGCCCGCGATGGCCTGGCTGGGGTTGGGGCCGCTGCGCCCGGCCGCCGCGAAGGCCAGCGGGACGATGACCGCGATGCCGACGCCGATCAGCGCGAAGCCCGGGATCGCGAGGGCCGGTTCGTCGGCCAGCACGACGAGCACGCCGCCCGCCGTCGCGGTGGCACCGCCGAGGCGGGTCGCCCGGACGGCGCCGAGGCGGCGGATCACCGCGTCCCCGGCCAGCCGGCTGACGGCCATGGTGAGCGCGAACGCGGAGTAGGAGACGGCGGCGACGGTGGCCGAGGCGCCGGTGATGTCGCGCAGGTAGACGCCGCTCCAGTCCATCGAGGCGCCCTCGGCGAACACGGCGCAGAAGCCGACCAGCCCGATCACCAGCGAGCTGCGCGGCGGCAGCGCGAACCGCGGCGGCGCCTCGGCCTCCTCCGGTGCCCGCAGGTCGGGCAGGCCCCGGCAGACGACCTGGGCGAGGGCCAGCAGCACGAGGGCGGTGACGGCCAGCTGGAGGCGCGCGTCGAGGTCGAGGTGGGCGGCGAGGATGCCGAAGCCGGAGGCCAGCAGCCCGCCCGCGCTCCACATCCCGTGCAGGCCGGACATGATCGAGCGGCCGAGGCGCTCCTCGATCTCCACGCCCTGCGCGTTCATCGCGACGTCGGACATGCCCGAGGTCGCGCCGTAGACGAACAGGGCCGCGCACAGGACGGGCAGCGACGGCGCGAGCGCGGGCAGGGCCAGCGCCAGGCACCACAGCGAGATGAGCCCGCGCACCGCGGCGCGCCCGCCGTAGCGGTGGACGAACCGGCTGGCCAGCGGCATCGCGAGGAACGAGCCGACGGCGGGCATCACCAGGGCGAGCCCGAGCTGGCCGGGGGAGAGGTCGAGGCGGTGCTGGATCCACGGGATCCGGCTGACGAAGGTGCCCGTGACGGCGCCGTGCACGGCGAACACCAGGGCGATGCTCGCCCTGGCCCGCCGGGGCGCGGGCAGCGGGTCCAGTGGTGCGGTCGTGGTCATGTGGGGTTCCCTCCCGGTCGCACGCGGCGGATCGGCCGTCCGGCGGCGGGTTGCGGCGGCGGCAGTTTGCTGCGGCGGGCGATAAATTATCAGGAAGGGACCCTGATAGAAACACTCTGGAAGGATGAGCGTCCATGACCACCGTGCGTACGGCCACGCCGAGCACCGCCCGGGCGATCAACGACCGGCTGGCGCTCAACCTGCTGCTCGAACAGGGCCCCCTCACGGCCACCGAGCTGCGGGGCCTCACCGGCCTGTCCCGTCCCACCGTCGCCGACCTGCTGGACCGCCTCCAGCGCACCGGCCTGGTCGCCGTCGTCGGCGAGCGCGGCGAGCAGCGCCGCGGTCCCAACGCCCGGGTCTACGCACTGGTCGCCTCACGGGCCCACCTCGCCGCCTTCGACGTCCGCTCCGGCGGCGTCAGCCTCGTCGTCGCCGACCTGGCCGGGCGCACCCTCGCCTCGGCCGAGGTCCCGGTCGACGGCGGCGGCACCCCCGGCACCGCCGACCGGATCGTCCGGACGCTGCTCGACGTCGCGCACGGGGTCGGGGTCGAACGGCTGCACACCGTCGCCGTCGGCGCGCCCGGCCTGGTCGACCCGGCCACCGGGCGCCTCCAGAGTACCGGGGCGCTACCCGCCTGGCACGGCGAACTCCTCGCCGCCCTGCGCGAGTTGCCCGGCACCGAGGTGATCCTGGAGAACGAGGTCAACCTGGCCGGCCGAGCCGAGTACCGGGTCGGCGCCGCCCGCGACCGGGACACCTTCGTGCTGATGTGGCTCGGCCACAGCGTCGGCGCGGCCGTCGTGCTCGACGGGCGGCTGCGCCGCGGCTTCTCCGGCGGCGCCGGCGAGATCTGCTTCCTGCCCGTCCCCGGGACCGCCGGCCTGCCCAGCGCCGCCAGCTGCGAGGGCGGCTTCCACGGGCTCGTCGGCAGCGCCGCCATCTGCGAGCTCGCCCGCGCCCACGGCCTGCCCGCCGACCCGGCCGGGGACGCGGCCGCCGCCGAGGCCGCCGTCCGCGCGGCGCTCGACGACCTCGGCACCGTTGGCGACCTCGACGCCGTCGACGACCTCGATGCCGTCGACGGGCCGGGCCGGGCGTTCCTGGACGAGCTCGCCGAGCGGATCGCCCTCGGCGCGGCCAGCGTCTGCGTCGTCCTCGACCCCGGCTGCGTCGTCCTCGGCGGCGAGATCGGCCGGGCCGGCGGCCCCGAACTCGCCGCGCGGGTCGAGCGCCGGCTCGCCGCGCTGTCCCCGCTGCGCACCGAGGTGCGGGCCGGCACCGCGGGCGGTGGAGCGGTGCTGGCCGGGGCCGTCCTGACCGCCGGGGACGCGGCCCGGCGGGACCTCTTCGGCGAGCCGTAGCGCCGAGCCGCAGCGTCGAGCCGTGGCGCCGAGGACCTGCGCCGCTTCGCGGGCCGGGGCGCCGGTACGGCAGGATGGCGGCGATGCGCCCCGCGCGCGCCCGTTCCCGAACCACCATCAGGAGTCGCACATGGGCCAGCCCGACCTGCCGGTCAACCCGTACCGCATCGGCGAGGCCGCGTCGCTGCTCGGCGTCAGCGCCGACACCATGCGGCGCTGGGTGGACGCCGGGCGGGTCGCCGCCGAGCGGGACGAGCACGGCCACCGGATCATCCCCGGCGCCGAACTGGCGGCCTTCGCCCGCGAGTTGGCCCGGCCGGAGAACGCCGAGGCGGAGGGCAGGCCGTCCTCCGCGCGCAACCGCTTCCCCGGGATCGTCACCGACGTCGTGCTCGGCGACGTGGCCGCCCAGGTGGAGGTGCAGGCCGGGCCGTTCCGGGTGGTCTCGCTGATCAGCCGGGAGTCGGCGGAGGAGCTGAACCTGGTGCCCGGCGCGCCCGCCACGGCCGTCATCAAGTCGACCAACGTGATGATCGAACGCCGCTGACGCCGCCGACCCGTCCGTCGCACCCAGTCCCAGCCAGCCCCCAGCCATTCGCAGAGCAGCCCGAGCCGAACGAGAGGCCCCGACCGGGATGACCCACCCGCACCTGCCGACCACCCAGAGCGCCGTGCTCGCGATCGAGGCCGTCGCCGGCCGGCACGGCCGCACCGCCCGCGCCCAGCACGACATCGGCCGCGACCGGACCTTCGCCGGACTGGTCGGCGCCGGCGGCCCGGGCGGCGAGCTCGACGCCATTCCGCACGAGGCGCTGCTGGAGTTCGACGGCCGCCCGGCCGTCACCGTCCGCCTCTTCACGCACGACGAGGCGGTCGTGAGCGTCGAGGGCATCGCCTTCGACGTCCAGCGCGACAGCGTCCCGGCGTTCCTGAACTCGGTGTGGGGCGGCCTCGTGCAGGTCAAGGCCCGCACCTTCCCGCCGTCCACCACCATGACCGTCACCGTCCCCGGCGAGCCGACCTACCGCGAGGGCGTCGGCCTGCCGGACCTCACCCCTTGGATCGCTGGGCAGATTCGATGACCGCCGCCCGTACCCCCGCCGACCGTACGCCCGTCCTCGCCGTCGCCCACCGCGGCGACCCGTACCGCTTCCGCGAGAACACCCTCGCCTCCGTCGAGTCCGCGCTCGCCCGCGGCGCCGACGCCGTCGAGGTGGACGTCCAGCTCACCCGGGACAAGGTGCCCGTCCTCCTCCACGACCGCACCCTGGAGCGCCTCTGGGACGACCCCAGGGACATCGGGCGCGTCACCCTCGACCAGCTCGACGAGCTGCGCCGCGGCCCGCTCGCCGTGCCGACCCTCGCCGAGGCGATCAAGGCCGTGGCCGCCGCCCCCGAGGGCCGCCGGCTGCTCGTCGACCTCGACGAGCCCGGGCCGGCCGCCGCCACCTGGTCCGTCGTCACCGGCCTCGGCGCCGAGGAGCTGGTCGCCTTCTGCGGCCCGGCCACCGCGATGCTCGCCGTGCGCGCCGTCGCCCCGGGCGCCGAGATCGCGCTCACCTGGAAGCAGCCCCGGCTGCCCGTCCGCGCCCTGCTCGACGACCTGCGCCCGCGCTACCTCAACCCGCCGTTCGGGCTCGTCACGCCGGAGTTCACCGCCGCCGCGCGGGACGCCGGCCTGGCCGTCTCCACCTGGACCGCCGACCTGCGCCGCACCATGCGCCGGCTGCGCGACACCGGCGTCGACTCCATCACCACCAACCGGATCGACGTGCTGCGCTCGGTCCTGGACGGCCGCCGGTGATCGGTCCGAGGTCCCTCGGCCGCGCGGTGCTGGCCCGCCAGCACCTGCTCGACCGCTCCCGCCCGGAGCCCGCCGCGGTGGTCCGCCACCTCGGCGGCCTCCAGGCCCAGGCCGCGCCGCAGCCGCCCTACCTCGGCCTGCTCTCCCGGATCGACGGCTTCGAGCCCGGGCAGCTCACCACGCTGATCGAGGAGCGCGCCGTCGTCCGGACCGCGCTCCAGCGCGGCACCATCCACCTCGTCACCGCCGAGGACTGCCTGACGCTGCGCCCGCTCCTCCAGCCCGTGCTCGACCAGGCGCTGCGCACCACCTACGGCAAGCGGCTCGCCGGGCTCGACCTCGCCGCGCTGGGCGCCGAGGCCAGGGAGCTGGTCGAGGAGCGGCCCCGCACCTTCCAGGAGCTCGGCGGGCTGCTCGCCGCCACCCGCCCCGACCGCGACCCGGCCGCGCTCGCCCAGGCGGCGCGCTGCCTCCTGCCGCTCGTCCAGGTGCCGCCGCGCGGGATCTGGGGCCGCGGCGGCCCCGCCGCCCACACCACCGCCGAGGCCTGGCTCGGCCGCCCGCTCGACCCCGCACCCTCGCTCGACGACCTCGCTCTGCGCTACCTCGCCGCCTTCGGCCCCGCCACCGCCGCCGACCTGCAGAAGTGGTGCGGCCTCAGCCGGCTCGGGCCGGTGCTCAAGGGGCTCGCCCCGCGGTTGTTCACCGACCGCGACGAGCATGGCCGCGTGCTCTACGACCTCCCGGACGCGCCCCGGCCGGGCCCGGACACCCCGGCGCCCGTCCGGCTCCTCGCGCCCTTCGACAACCTGCTG
Source organism: Kitasatospora sp. NPDC059747 (assembly GCF_042732955.1). NCBI lineage: Bacteria > Bacillati > Actinomycetota > Actinomycetes > Kitasatosporales > Streptomycetaceae > Kitasatospora > Kitasatospora sp. NPDC059747. The sequence goes on from NZ_JBHWGV010000050.1 coordinate 42,966, forward strand.
CTCTCCCACGCCGACCGCACCCGGGTACTGGCCGACGAGCACAAGGGCCGCGTCATGACGCAGAACGGGCTCGTGCACCCCACCCTCCTCGTGGACGGCGTCGTCGCCGGGACGTGGCAGCTGACGGCCGGGCAGGACGTCGTCGTGCGCCCATTCGTGCCGCTGCGGCGTGCCGACCGGCAGGCGGCGGAGGCCGAGGCGCAGCGGGTGGCGGCCTTCGGGGGCGGTGCCGGGTCCGTTCGCTTCGAGGACGCCCAGTAGAGGATGCGCAGTAGAGGACTCGCAGTATGAGGACACCGAGCAGTGAGCTTCAAAAGGGTATAAAACGGGCAATTCGGCTGATCGTCTGATGGGATGGGTCGGTTCGCACTGATGTGACGACCCGGAGGTCCCGTGTCCGTGGAGCCCCCGTCCGGCGGTGCGCCGGACCACCGCAGGCCGTACCTGATGCTGCCGCCCGCGATGCGGCGGGCGGCGGCGTGGTCGGTGGCGGTCATCCTGCTGATCGCGGTCGCCTCGCTGGTGGTCTTCGCGCTGGTCGAGCTGCGGGCGGCGACCGTGCCGTTCGTGCTGGCGCTGCTCGGGGCGTCACTGCTGTATCCGGTGGTGCCGTGGCTGGTCCGGCGGGGCGTGGGGCGCAGCCTGGCGGCCGCCCTGACGTGCGTCGTGCTGGTCGCGGCCGTCGGCGGGGTGATCGCGCTGCTGGTCAACTCGCTGGTGCACAGCGCCCCGCAGATCGCCACCTCGCTCCAGCGTGCCGGACACCGGATCGCGGACTGGCTGGGGCCGTTCGGCGAGAAGATCCAGCACGCGCTCGACAACGCGAAGGGTGAGACGAACTCGCTCGTCTCCACGCTCACCAGCGGCGTGCTCTCCGGGCTCGGGCTGCTCACCCAGCTGCTCACCGGCGGGGTGCTGGCGCTGGCCCTGGTGTTCTTCTTCCTGCGGGACGGCCACCGCACCGGCGACTCGATCCGCTCCTACCTGCCGGGGCGCGGCGGTGACACCGTGGTCGCCTGCGCGGAGCGGGCGTTCGACGCGATGGCGGGGTTCATGCGCGGCACGACGCTGATCGCGCTGATCGACGCGGGCTTCATCACGATCGGCCTGGTGGCCCTGGGGGTGCCGGGCGCGCCGGGGCTGGGCGCGCTCGTGTTCATGGGCGCCTACATCCCGTTCGTCGGGGCGTTCCTGTCCGGGACGGTGGCGGTGCTGGTGGCGCTCGCGGACGGCGGGCTCGGGACGGCGCTGTGGGCGCTCGGGGTGGTGCTGACGGTGCAGATGATCGAGGGCAACATCCTCCAGCCCGTCATCCAGAGCCGGACGGTGGAGCTGCACCCGGCCACCATCATGGTCGCGGTGGTGGCCGGCTCCGGGGTCGCCGGGATCCTCGGGGCGCTGCTCGCGGTGCCGCTGTGTGCGGCGGGTGCGGGCATCGTCTCCGTCCTGCGCGGCGTGCCCGGCCCCCGCGGGGCGCGGCGCGCGGCGGAGGGTGCCGGCGGTCAGGAGTAGGTGACGGGCCGGCCGGTGCGCAGGACGAACTCGGCGGCGCGGAGGTGGACGGTGACGTGGAAGGCGGCGTCGAGGTCCTCCGTCCAGGGCCCCGGGTGGAGCGCGGCGGCGGCCTGCGCCCGGTCGGCGAACCAGCTGTTGAGGAAGAGGTTCTCGGAGGTCGCGGGGATGCCCGGGGGCAGGCCGAGGACCTCGGCCAGGTGCCGGGCGGCGGCCAGGGCCGCGGGGGCGCCGGCCACCCGGGTGGTGTCGGTGTAGGCGGACTCGGCGGGCAGCTCGATCTCCTCGTCGAGGTCGACGGGTATCAGCACCTCCCAGTCCAGCAGTTCGCCGGACACGTCGTGCGCACGGCAGAGGCGTCCGAAGCTGTCCATCGGCACGTTGATCTTCACGTCGAACCGCTCGCCCGTGCCGTCCGCCGGCTCCGGCGGGCACGTGTACGGCGGCAGCCCGAGCTCGGCGAGCTCCTCGGCGAGCTCCTGCGCGATCGGCGCGTAGGCGTCCTCGTCGGCCCAGTCGTCGGCGCCGATGTCGACCAGATAGATCCCCATGCGGCACACCGTAGGGGGTGCCACCGACAATCCGGTTGCCGGGGGCGGGCGGGAGGTGCGAGGATGTTAATGCGACGGAAGTCGCAATAGCGAACGAGGGGGCGTGGATGACGCAGCGCGTGCTGGAACGGTTCGAGGTCGCGGGTCCGGAGGACGGCCCGTACGGCGTCGCGGTGGGGGCGGACGGAGGCGTGTGGTTCACGCTCGTGCACGCGGGGGAGATCGGACGGCTGGCGCCGGACGGCACGGTCACGCGGTACGGGCTCGGGGCGGGCGGATGCGGGCCGGCGGTGATCACCCCGGGGCCGGACGGGGCGCTGTGGTTCACCCGGATGCGTGATCACCGGATCGGGCGGATCGGGGCCGACGGGCGGCAGGCCTCGTACGCCGTGCCGACGGCGGAGGCCGGACCGTATGGGATCGCCGCCGGGCCGGACGGCGCGCTCTGGTTCACCGAGATGAACGCCGACCGGATCGGACGGATCACCGTGGACGGCGACGTGACGGAGTTTCCGCTGCCGCTCGCGGGCGCCTTCCCGTCGATGATCACGGCGGGCCCGGACGGCGCGCTCTGGTGCACGCTCAACCAGGCGGACGCCGTCGCCCGGGTCGGCGTCGACGGCGAGGTCGTCGTGCACCGGCTGCCGGTCGGCACCGCGCCGGTCGGCATCACGGCGGGCTCGGACGGCGCGCTCCGGTACGTCGGCATCGGCGGCGGGCTGGTCGGGCGCGTCACCGTGGACGGCGAGGTCACCGAGCACCCGCTGCCCGACCGGGCGGCCCGGCCGCACGCGATCGCGGCCGACGCCGCCGGCCGGCTCTGGTTCACCGAGTGGGGCGCCGGGCGGATCGGCGTGCTCGACCCGGACGGCCGCTACGACGCGTACCCGCTGCCCGGTCCTTCGCCCGAGCCGCACGGCATCGCGGTCGGGCCGGACGGCGCGGTGCACGCGGCGCTGGAGCGCGGCGAACTCGTCCGGCTGGCGGGCTGATCCGGGTGCCGGGGCAACGGAACCGGCGGCGCAAGCAGGACGAGGAGCTGCGCCGCCAGAGTGAGGCGCGGGCGGCGGTCGAGGCCGCCGCCGGGCCGTGGGAGGTGCTGTTCAGCACCGAGGACCACCAGGAGCTCAAGGCCTTCGTGCAGCGCCTGCACCAGGACGGGCTCCCACCGGACGCCGAGGTCGTCACGGACATGCTGTGCGGGCGGCTCCTCCACCCCACCGTCTACCGGCTGCGCATGCGGCGGCTCGACGTTCAGGGCTGAGGGGCGGTCAGGGCTGACGCCGCAGCAGGTCCTCCAGGTCGGCGAGCAGGCCGAGCGCGACCGTCCGGTCCGGGGCGGGCACCGGCGCCGGGGCGCGTTCGGTCAGGACGCGCAGGGCGGCGGCGGCCTGGCGGGCGAACAGCGCGAGGAGGTCCAGCTCGGGCAGGCTCGCGCGGGCCTGGGGGGCCGGGTCGAGCACCTCCAGGACGCCGAGCACCCGGCTGCCGTGCGTGAGCGGGGCCGCCATCAGCGCGTTCGGCACGTAGGCCGTGGACTCGGCGAAGTCGCGGTCGAAGGTGCGGTTGGCGGCCAGGTCGTCGACCACCATCGGCTCGCCGGAGGCGGCCACCCAGCCCGCGATCCCCGCGCCGGCCGGGAACCGGCGGCCCACCAGGGACTCCTCGCCGCGGCCGGACACGGCCTGGAAGACCAGCTCGCCCGCCGCCTCGTCGAGCAGGCAGACCGAGCCCGCCTCGGCGCCGAAGATCGCGCGGGCCACGTCCACCACGGACTGCAGCAGCTCGCGGGCGAGCGGGTCGACGGCGGGGTCAGTGCTGAGTGTCATCGGGCGCCTCCGGGGTGGGCGTGGACGGGACGGGCCGGACGTTGGCCGCGGTGAGGTAGAGCGCGTTCTTCAGCTGGAAGGTGGTCAGCCGCGGCTGCCGGGACAGCAGCCGGGCGCACAGCCCGGCGACGTACGGGGTGGCGAAGCTGTTGCCGGTGGTGCGGATGCTCGCGCCGCCGAGCCACGGCACCCGGACGTTCTGGCCGGGGGCGAAGAACTCGACCGGCGGCGCCGGGTTGTACAGGTGGCGGGCCGGCTCGTCCTCCTGGTGGCTGCCGACCGAGATGACCGAGGAGAACCGCCAGGGGAAGCTCTCCACCGGGGTGTTGTGGGCGGAGGCGACGATCGCGGTGCGGGCGAAGTAGGCGTCGTCGGCGAGGGCGTGCAGCTCCTCCAGGAAGCGGGTCCGGGTGGTGGACAGGCTGAGGTTGATCACGTCGAAGCCCTGTTCGACGGCCCAGCGCAGACCGGTGAGCAGCATGTCGCCGGTGCCGGTGAAGCGCTCGCCGAGCACCCGGACGCTGTAGAGCCCGCAGTCCGGGGCGGTGCGGCGGATGATGCCGGCGCACGCGGTGCCGTGGCCGCAGGTGTCGCCGGTGCGGTCCGGGCGGATGACGAGCTCGCGGGTCGCCGGGTCCCTGACGACGGCCCAGGCGCCGTCCAGCGGGCCGACCAGCGGGTGGTCGGGCTCGACGCCGGAGTCGACGACGCACACGCGCACGCCCTTGCCCGTCCCCCCGCCGTCGGCCCCGTCCGCCGGGGTGCCCTGGTCGGCGAGGACCGGGAGGTCGGCGGCGCCCCGTCCGCGCAGGCTCCAGGTCAGGCCCGCCGCGCTCACCGCGCGCCGCCGAGGCGCTCGGCCCGCCGGACGCCCGGCTGGTGGCCCTTGGCGGCGTAGTGGTCCCGCGCGGCGGCCGCGGCGACGGCGGCCTCGGCGGGCCGGTCGAGCAGCAGGAGGGCGTGCGCCCGGTCGAGCGCGGTGTCGGCCTGGAGGAGCAGGGAGTCGGTGGCCTCGGCGGCGCGGACGGCGGCCGCGGTCAGGTCGAGCGCCGGGCCGCGCTCGCCGCGGGTGGCGAGGAGCCGGCCGCGCAGCGCGTCCCGCTCGATGGCGAGGACGGGCGGCAGCGGGGCCGGGCCGGCGGTGCCGTCGGGGTCTTCGAGGCCGTCGAGGTGGCGGGCGGCCTGGGCGGGGCGCTCGGTGTCCAGCAGGACGCGGGCGCTGTCGAGGGCCAGGCGCGGCAGCGCGCCGGGCGTGCCGAGCCGGCGGGCGGCCTCGGCGGCGTCGGCGAGCAGGTCGAGGGCCTGGGCCCCCTGGCCGGTCGCCGCGGCGGCGCGGGCCGTCAGGGCGGGCAGCGTGACCGTCGCGTCGGCCAGCGAGAGCTCGCCCGCCAGGCCGTTGGCCTCGGCCAGCAGGAGCTCGGCCTCGCCGGGCCGGTCGCGCATGGCCAGCAGGACGGCGAGCGGCCCGCCGAGGGCGACCCGGACGGTCCGGCGGCCGGTGCCGTGCTCGGACAGCAGGGCGCGCAGCCGGAAGACGGCGTTGGGCACGGGCTCCGGACCCGCCAGCAGGGCCTCGGCCAGGGTGCCGAGGACGGCGGCGCGGTCCAGCTCGGCGCCGGTGCGCGAGACGTGGCCGAGGGCCTCGTCCAGCAGGCGCTCGGCGGCGCCGGCCCGGCCGGCCCGCAGGTGCTCCTCGCCGAGGCGCAGCAGGGCGCGGGCCCGGCCGAGGTCGTCCCCGGCGTCGGTGAAGACGGGCAGGACGGCGCGGGCGGTGGCGGCGGGCTGGTCGGGGCCGGGCGGCAGGCCGCGGGCGGCCAGGACGAGCCGGGCGTGGGCGGCGTCCAGCGGGTCGGCGGCGGAGTCGCGGACCTGGGCGAGGACGGGCAGGGCCTCGTCGGCGCGGCCGGTGGCGAGGCGGGCCTCGCCGAGGCGGCGCAGCACCGGGCCCGCGGTGCGCTCGTTCGGGTAGTGCAGCCGGACGGAGCGCTCCAGCAGGTCGGTGGCGGTGGCGAGGTCGGCCCGGTCGAGGGCGCGGGCGCCCGCGGCGCCGAGCGCGGCGGCGGCCCGGGTGCGCAGGGTGTCGGTGCGGGCGTCGAGCAGGCCGAGTTCGAGCCGGAAGCGGTGGGCGGCCTCCAGGTGGCCGCCGACGGCGGCGTCGCCCGCGGCGCGGACGCCGGGCAGGTCGGCGGCGCGCTCGTGGCGCTCGGCGCGGGCCCGCTTGGACATCGACTGGTAGACGGACTCCTGGACGAGGCCGCTGCCGAAGCGGTAGCCGCCGTCGGCGGGTTCGACCAGGCGGCGCTCGGCGAGCCGGGTGAGCGCGGCGTGCAGGCGGGGCGGGGTGTCCTCGCCGTCGGCGGGCGGGCCCGGCAGGCCGGGCAGGCCGTCGATCGGGCCGGTGAAGACGTCGTCCTCGGGGTCGGCGAAGGCGTCCTGGTCGCTGCCGCCGCGGGCGAGCCGGGCGAGTTCGGCGGCGGTGAACGCGCGGCCGAGGACGGCGGCGAGGTCCAGCGTGGTGCGCTCGTCGCGATCCAGGTCGGCGATCTGGGCGCTGAGCAGCGCCCGTCCGGTGGGCGGGAGTTCGTCGGCGAGGGCGGGTCCTTCGGCCTCGGTGAGGGCGGCCAGCAGCTCCTCCAGGTGCAGCGGGTTGCCCTCGGCGCGTTCCAGCAGGCGGGTGGGGACGGTGTCCTGGTGGGCGGTGAGCTCGGTCAGCTGGGCGGCCAGCACGGCGGATTCGTCCCAGGACAGGCCGCCGACCGCGAGGTCGGGCAACTCGGGCCGGGAGGCCGGGAGTTCGGGGCGGGCCAGGCAGAGCAGCAGGACCGGTGCCGGGCCGAGCGCGGCGACCAGCCGTTCGGCGGCGTCCAGCAGGGCCGGGCCGGCCCACTGGCAGTCGTCCAGGACCAGCACGGCCGGGCGCTCGACGGTGCGCCCGCGCAGGATCGCGGCGAGGCGGGCGCAGGCCTGCTCGGGGCCGAGCCCGGCGGCGGTGGCCTCCTCCAGCCGGGCGAGCGCCTCGGCGGGCGCGCCGGCCCCCGGCTCGTCCAGCAGGGCGCGGAGCGCCTCCGCGAGCGGGGCCAGCGTGCTCCGCTCGCCGTAGCTGCGGCAGCGGCCGGTGCCGCAGCGGGCGGTGCGCCGCCCAGTCCGCTCCAGCCACTCGCGCACCAGGCGGGTCTTGCCGATCCCGGCCTCGCCGTGTACCACCAGCAGCTCGGCGCCCTCGCCGCTGGCCACCCGGGCCAGCGCGGCGTCGAGGCGGGCGAGTTCGCGGGTGCGGCCGACCAGCGGGACGTCGAAGCGGCGCAGCAGCTCCGGGTCGTCCTCGTCCAGGCCGACCAGGCGGTAGGCGGTGACCGGCTCGGCCTTGCCCTTGAGCTGGAGCGGGCCGACCTCGTGCACCTGGGCGGCCGGGCCGGCCGCGCGCAGCGTCTGCGGGCCGATCAGCACCTGGCCGGGGGCGGCCCGGGTCTGCAGGCGGGCGGCGATGTTGACGGTCTCCCCGGAGATCAGCGCCTGGCGCGCGGACGCGTCCGAACCGGCCACCACCTGGCCGGTGTTGACGCCGATCCGGACGTCCAGGCGCACGCCCAGGGTGGCGTCCAGCTCGGTGTTGAGGTCCGCGAGGTCCTCCAGCATGGCGAGCGCGGCGGCCAGTGCCCGGTGGGCGTCGTCCTCGCGGATCACCGGGACGCCGAAGACGGCCATCACCGCGTCGCCGATGAACTTCTCCACCGTGCCGCCGTGCGCCTCGATCTGACGGTGCATCTGGTCGAAGTAGCGCAGGATCACCTCGCGGAGCGTCTCGGGGTCGAGCGCGCCGGAGAGGGCGGTGGAGTCGACCAGGTCGCAGAAGACCACCGTGACCAGCTTGCGCTCCTCGCCGGCCAGGTCGAGGGCGGCGGCCCGGGGGGTGCCGCAGGAGGGGCAGAACTGGTCGTTGGTGGTGGCGAGTTGGGCGCAGAGTGGGCAGGGCATGGTGGCAGTCCTTCGCTGGTCCTTCGCGACTGGGTGCGGGAGCGGGGCGCGGGAGCGGGGTGCGGGGGCGGGGTACGAGAGGGGTGCGGGAGCGGGGTGCGGAAAGGCGGGTGCACGCCCAGGTTTTCGGGCGGGGCTTAGAGCCCGGTTCGCAGGCGCCTCGCGGGTGGTATGGCCGCAGGTGGGGAGGGGTTCGGGCGGCGCGACGGCCGTGGGCGGGGCGGCGCGGGAGTCCTCGGCGGGGCGCCGAGCTGCGGCCATACCGCCCGTATGCCGATTCCGAAGCCGGCCCGAGGTGCGGGTGCCTACCGTCGGTGCCGCGGCGGCGATCCGGCCGTCGGACAAGGTACTCGTTCCGAGAGAGGGGATCGGCCATGGCCGAGAACATCGAGCCGGTTGTCGGCGAGGACGGCTGGGACGGCTGGGAGGGCACCGAGGGCGCCGGCTGGGCCGAGGGCTCCGAGGTCGAGGCGCACGGCGAGGACGGCTGGGACGGCGCCGAGGGCGTCGACGGGAGCGAGGAGGCCGAGGTCGAGGCGCACGCCGCCAACGTCCTCGACCTCCAGGCGATGAAGATGCTGCACGAGGCCTCCGACGGCGCCTGCTTCAGCCTGATCAGCTACGTGCACGGCGCCGAGACCTCCGCCTGACCGCGCGGAACCCGGCGACGCCCGCGGCGGGGGCGGGCGCACCACCGCCCCCGGCCGGGCCAGTGCCGTGGCCCGAGGAACCCCGTCCCTGCTGCGAAGGGTGGCCATGGAAGCCACGTCACCGGAGCCCACGTTGCCGGAGCCCACGTCACCGGAGCCCACGTCGCTGGCCGGCAACCGCGACTTCCGGCTGCTCTGGATCGGCGGCCTGCTCGCCTCGCTCGGCGCCCAACTCGCCTCGATCGCGCTGCCGTTGCTCGTGCTGCGGGAGACCGGATCGGCCGCGCGGGCGGGGGCGATCGGCACCGTGTCCATCGGCGCGTTGCTGCTGAGCATGCTGCCCGGCGGCGTGCTCGCCGACCGGATCGAGCGGCGCCGGCTGATGCGGCTGTGCGACGTCGGCAGCCTGCTCGCCGTCACCGCCCTGGTGCTCGCCGTCCTGCGCGGGCACGCGCCGCTGCCGCTGGTGCTGCTCGTCGCCGCCGCCGGGGCACTCATCGCCAGTACGTACGGTCCCGCCGCCGGCGGCCTGTTGCGCGCGGTCGTGCCGCCCGAGCAGGCCCGCGCCGCGTCCGCCCGGATGCAGGCGCGGGGGGCCGCCGCCCGGCTGGTCGGGCCGCTCGGGGGCGGCGCCCTGTTCGCCTGGCACCCGGTGCTGCCCTTCGTCGCGGAGGGCGTCGGACTGCTGCTGTCGACCGTCTGCGTGGCGCTGATGCGGACCCGGTCCCACCCCGAGAAAAAGGCCGGATCGGTCTTCGACCGGGGCGAGTTGACCGCCGGGATCGCTTTCATCTGGCGGCAGCCGTACTTGCGCACGCTGCTGCTGATCTTCGGGCTCGGGATGAACTTCGCGTTCAGCGCGCTGATGTTCACCACGCTCGCCGTCGCCTCCGACGGCGGACGGTCCGGCCTCGGCGGCGGCACCGTGGTGTCGTTCACCGCGGCCGGGGCCTTCGCCGGGGCGCTGCTCGCGCCGCGGCTGGACGGGCGGGCGCGCGACGGCGGCCTGGTCGCGGTCAGTTGCTGGGCCGCCGCGCTGACCGCCGGGGTGCTGGTCGTCACGCGGGCACCGGCGCTGATCGGCCTGCTCTGCGCGGCCTGCATGTGCCTGTCGACGATCGCCAGCATCGGGTTCGTCTCCGGCATGCTGCTCGCCGCGCCGAAGGACCGGATCGGCCGGGTGCAGAGCGCGGCCGGCTTCCTGTCCACACTCGTCCAGCCCTTCGGTCCGCTGGCCGGCGGAGCCCTGCTGGGCGCGCTGGGCGGCACCCGGACCTTCGCCGTGCTGGCACTCGCCATCGCGCTGTGCGCGGCCGTGGTCACCTGGGCGCCACCCGTCCGGCGCGGGCCGCAACTCCAGACCGCCTGACGGATCCGACGAAGGAGCTGCCCGTGGCCGGCGTCCAGGAGACCCAGCTGTACTGCCTCGCCGACCGGACGTACTACGACACCCCCGGCCGCCTGCGCGACCGCGCCACCCGCTACCCGCTCGCGCTCGGCGCGCCGCCCGCCGGGTGGCGCCGCGAGGAGCGCGGGCTCTGGACGGCGTTGCGGCCCGAGGGCGGGCGGCTGCCGGAGCAGGGCTGGAAGATCCACGTGTCGGCGGTGCCGGAGGAGGCGGAGGCGACGCTGGCCGACGTCGCGCGGGTGTGCCTGGAGCGCCGGGTGGCGTTCAAGTTCCTGCGCAGCGCGGACGCGCTCCTGGTCGTCTCCGGGAAGTACATGGGGCGGGGGAGCAGCGGCAAGTTCGTCACGGTGTACCCGCGTGACGAGGACGAGTTCCTGCTCCTCGCACGGGAGTTGAGCGCGCTACTGGACGGGCGGCGCGGCCCGTACGTGCTCACCGACCTGCGGATCGGCACGGCGCCCGTGTACGCGCGCTACGGCGCGTTCGTCGAGCTGTGGTGCCGGGACGGGAACGGGCGGGCCGTCCCCGCGCTGCGCGACCCGTCCGGCGAGCTGGTGCCGGACCGGCGCGACCCGGTGTTCCGGGTGCCGTCGTGGGTCACGCTGCCCGCGGAGCTGCGGCCGCACCTGGCGGCGCGGGAGGCGGCGGTCGGCGCGTTCCCGTACACCGTCCGGGAGGTGCTCCAGTTCTCCAGCGCGGGCGGGATCTACCTGGCCGAGCACCGGGAGAGCGGTGAGCGCGTGGTGCTGCGCGAGGCGCGCCCGCACGCCGGGCTGGACGCGGCCGGGGACGATGCCGTCACCCGGCTGCGCCGCGAGCGGTGGGCGCTGGAGCGGCTGGCGGGGCTGGACTGCGTGCCCCGGCTGCACGGGGTGCGGGAGGTGTGGGAGCACACCTTCCTGGTGCAGGAGCACGTCGAGGGCGTCCAGCTGTTCGGCGAGGTGATCCGGCGGTACCCGCTGGTGCACCAGGACTGCGGCCCGTCGGAGCTGGCGGCGTACGCGGCGTGGGTGGACGGTGTGGTGGCCGGGCTGGCGGCGGCGCTCGACGCGGTGCACGGGCGCGGCGTCCGGTACGGGGACCTGCATCCGGCCAACGTCGTGCTGCGGCCGGACGGTTCGGTGGTGCTCGTCGACTTCGAGTACGCGGACGAGCTGGGGAGTTCGCGCGTGCCGCGGGCGGGCGCGGGCGGGCTGCACGCGCCCGCCGGGCTGGGCGGTGCCGATGCGGACCGCTACATGCTGTGGGCCACTTGGCTGTTCATGCTGATGCCGCTGACGGAGCTGGCCGACCTGGACCCGGGCAAGCTGGCCGGGTTGGAGCGGCGGGCCCGGGAGTGGTTCGGACTCGGGGCGGAGGCGGGGCCGGCCCGGCCGGGTGCGGCCACGACTCGGGTGGTCGACCGGTCGCCGCTCGAAGGCCCGGAATTCGACGGTGTCGCCCGGGAGTTGATCGCAGGGATCCATGCCGGCGCGACACCGGACCGCCCGGACCGGCTCTTCCCCGGCGACCCGGCCGGCTTCGCGGACGGCGGGACGGGCTTCGCGCACGGCGCCGCCGGCGTCCTCCACGCGCTGCACCGCGTCGGCGCCCCGCACCTCGACGACTACACGGACTGGCTGGTCGCGGCCCTGCGCCGGGTCGGACGGCCTTGTGGCGGCGGGCTCTTCGACGGGCCGCTCGGTGCGGCGGCGGTGCTCGCACGGGTCGGGCGGGCGGCGGAGGCCGCCGAGGCCGTGGAGCGGGTGCGCGGGGAGGCGCCGGCGCCGACCGCCGCGCTGTTCGGGGGCCGGGCCGGGGCGGCGCTCGCCCGGCTGCGGCTCGCCGACGCGCTGGGCAGCGCACGGGAGTTGGCGGACGCCGTCGAGGACGGGCGGGCGCTGGCGGCGGTCGTCCGGGGAGAGTACGTGCCCGGGCTGGCCGCGCCGGCCGGGGCCGGGCTGCTGTACGGCTGGGCCGGGATCGCCTTCGTCCAACTACGGCTCTACCAACGGACCGGCGAGAACTGGCTGTTGGCGTCCGGGCGGGTGGCGCTCGCGCGGGCCCGGGCGCAATGCGTGACCGCACCGGACGGGTCGGTGCAGGTGCTCGACGGCGGGCGGCACCTGGCGTACCTCGACCGCGGGAGCAGCGGGATCGCCCTCGTCGCGCAGGAGTACGCGGCGCTCGGGGACGAGGGCTGGGACGGGTTCCTGGCGGGCGTCCGGCGGGTGTGCGCGCCCGGGTTCGTCCGGGAGCCGGGGCTGTTCCGCGGGCGTGCGGGCCTGCTGCTGGCGCTGGACGCACTGGGCGGGACGGCCGTGCGGGACGCCGTGCTCGGACAGGTGCGGAACCTGGAGTGGCACCTCGTGGCGCGGCCGGAGGGGCTGCTCGTGCCGGGCATGCGGCTGCGGCGCTTCTCGGCCGACCTCCACACGGGGGCGGCGGGGGTGCTGCTGGCGCTGCACGAGATCGGGGGCAAGGGGCTGCTGGACGCGCTGACGGCGGGGTGATCCGGGGCTCAGGCCAGGTCGCTGGTGCGCTCGCGCGCGTGGAGGTGGGTGAGGCGCGGCAGGCCGTACAGGGCGGCGTGGGCGGCCACCTCGCCGGTCGGGGAGGTCACGGCGCCGGTGTCGGCGAGCGCCTCCAGCGTGCGCAGGGCGACGCGTTCGGGGCGGCCGAGGGCGGTGGCCGCCTCGGGGAGGGTGAAGAGCAGCGACAGCGGGAGCGCGGCGAGCCGGCCGAGGGCGAGGCGGCCCTGGTCGGTGAGGTCGCGCCAGCCGGAGTCCAGGCGCGCGCGGACGGCGACGTCCCCGGCGACGAGCTCGTCGAGGGCGCCGGTCGGGTCGGCCAGGCGGGCCGCGTACTCGGCCAGCGGGAGGTGGCGCAGCACGGCCAGCCGGGTGCCGCCGACCCGGACGGCGAGCGGCAGCAGGCCGCAGGACTCGACGATCCGGGCGGCGGCGGCGCGGTCGGTGCCGATCCGGCCGGGGCCGACGATGCGGCCGAGCAGGTCGAGGGCCTCGGCCGGGGCGAGGAACGGCACGGCGGTGCGGTGCACGGAGCCGAGCCCGGCGAGCTGGCTGCGCGAGGTCACGAGGGCGGCGCTCGGGCCGGAGTCGGGTGCGAGCTCGCGGACGGCGGCCTCGCCGGGGGCGTCGTCGAGGACGAGCAGCATCCGGCGGCCGGCCAGCGAGGCGCGCCACAGGGCGGCGGCCCGGGCGGGGTCGGCGGGCGCGTGGCCGGGGTGGCCGTCGTCGGCGCTGCCGTCGTCGGGGCGGCCGGTGAGGGCGGCGAGCTCGGCGAGGACGTCGGGGAGCGGGCGCGGCGTGCCGTCGGCGGTGCGCAGGCGGACGAGCAGGCGGCCGTCCGGGTAGCGCTCGGCGAGCAGGTGGGCGGCGTGCACGGCGAGCATCGTCTTGCCGACGCCGGCCGGGCCGGAGAGCACCGCGACGCGTCCGCCGTCGCCGCCCAGCGCGTCCAGCAGGCCGTGGAGTTCGTCGGTGCGGCCGGTGAAGTCGGCGGTGTCGGCGGGCAGCAGCGAGGTGCCGGGGCCGGCGGCGGGCCTGGCGCTGGCCGGGCGGGCGCGGCCGGTGGTCAGCAGGCGGCGGTAGAGGGTGGTCAGCGCCGGGCTCGGTTCGAGGCCCAACTCCCGTGCGAGGAGCTGGCGGTGGTGGTCGTAGACGGCGAGGGCCTCGGCCTGGCGGCCGGACAGGTGCAGGGCGTTCATCCGGGCGGCCTGGAGCCGCTCGCGCAGCGGGTGCCGCTCGGCGAGGTCGGCCAGGTCCTCGGCCACGGCGGCGGCGTTGCCGAGCTCCAGCTCCGTCTCCGCCCAGTCCTCGTGGACGCCCAGGCAGCGCGCCTCCAGGCGTTCGGCCTCGGCCTCGACGGCAGGGGAGCGGCGCAGGTCGGCGAGCGGCGGGCCCTGCCACAGGTCGAGGGCCTGGCGCAGCAGCCGGGCCGCCGGGGCGAGCGCGCCGCTGTCGGCGGCGGCCCGCCCGGCCCGGGCGAGGGCGCGGAAGCGCAGCACGTCGAGCTCGGGTTCGGCGACGCGCAGCAGGTAGCCGGCGGCCGAGTGGACGAGCCGGTCCGGGCCGTCGCCGCGGCCGAGCAGGGTGCGCAGGGTGCTGATGTAGACCTGGAGGTTCTTGCGGGCGGTGCGCGGCGGCTCGTCGGGCCAGACCGCCTCGGTGAGCACGTCGACCGGGACGGCCGTGTTGGCGCGGCTCAACAGGACGGCCAGCACGAGCCGTTGCTTGGGGGCGCCGAGCGCGAGCGGGCGGCCGGCGGCCTCGGCGGTGAGCGGGCCGAGCACGGAGAAGCGCAGCCGGGCGGGGTCGGCGGACGGGGCCAGGGGCATCGGCGGACCTCCGGGAGGGTGGGGGCGGGGTGCTTCGCAGGGGGACGGTCCGTACGGGCGCAGGCTAGTGGAGGGCCGCCGCTCCCCGGAGGGTCGGTCGTCCCGCACGGGCCGGTTGCCAAGCGCGTGGCGCGGTTCCGGTAAGGCGGGTGGGCGGGCTGTCGGGGCAGGTCAGTCGGCGGGGCGCCGGCGCGAGGGCCGAGCCCGGCGGGGGGTGAGGGCCGGGTGAGGGGCGGCTGTGCTCAGGCGGTTCTTGAGCGGGCGTCGGTGCGGGGGCGAGCGCGTCCCGAGGCCGGGGGGTTCTGCCGGGCGTCCCGGGCAGGCCGTGCGGGAGGTCAAGGGGAGGTCCGTGCGGGAGGTTCCGGGCAGCGGCGGTGAGGCCGAGGGGTGAAATGGGGCCGTTCGGCCCTGGGGCCGCCGCGGCGGGTGGGCGATGATGCCCTGGGCCCCGCCGTCCGTGGGCGGGGGTGAACAGAGGGGGAGTCGCGCGATGCCGGTCCGGGTGTTCCTGTTGGACGACCACGAGGTGGTGCGCCGCGGAGTGCACGACCTGCTGGACGGCGAGCCGGACCTGGAGGTCGTCGGGGAGGCTGCGACCGCCGAACAGGCCCTGGTCCGGGTGCCCGCGCTGCGCCCCGACGTGGCCGTGCTCGACGTCCGGCTCGGCGACGGCGACGGGGTGTCGGTCTGCCGCGAACTGCGCTCCCGCATGCCGGGCCTGGCCTGCCTGATGCTCACCTCCTTCGACGACGAGGAGGCGCTGCTGGACGCCGTGATGGCGGGCGCCGCCGGCTACGTGCTCAAGCAGATCAGCGGCACCGACCTGGTGGCCGCCGTCAGGACCGTCGCGGCCGGCCGCTCGATGCTCGACCCGGGAGCGGCCACCCGCCTGCTCAACCGCATCCGCAGCGACGCCGAACCCGCTCAATCATCCATACCGGGACCTGATCTGACGACTCGTGAGAAGGAGGTCCTGGCGCTGATCGGCGAAGGACTGACGAACCGTCAGATCGGCGAACGGCTCTACCTCGCCGAGAAGACCGTCAAGAACCACGTCTCCCGCCTGCTCGCCAAGCTCGGCGTGGAGCGGCGCGTCCAGGCGGCACTGATCGCCACCGAGTTGCGCCGCCCGGCCGGCCCGGACCGGCCCCCGCACCACCGCGGCCGGGGCTGACGGCCGACCAGGCGGAGACGGTCGGCACTTCCCCTGTGGGCTGCCGGAGACATGCCCTAGCATGCGGCTCATGGGCGACGACGGGGGCACGAACCGGGTCCACAACGAGTTCAGCGGTGGCACGGCCGACAACGTGGTGATGGCCGGGCGCATCGACCACCTCACGATCACGCCACCGGTCACCGCTGACACGCCGGTGGACCGGGCCGCGCTCGAACTGGCCCGGATGGTCGGGGCCCAGTGGCGGGCCGAGGCCGGGGTCCGGGGCGTCCTGGACGAATCGGCGCTCCGGGTCCGGTGGACGCTCGACCGGGGCCAGGGCGAGCCCGACACCCTCGCATCGGCCGAACTGGCCACGGCCTACCTGGCGTTGCGGAGGCGCCGGCTGGTCGTCCTCGGCGGGCCGGGGAGCGGGAAGACGACGAGCGCGGTGCTGCTTGTCCTGGCCCTGCTCGCCGGGCACCCCCGGCTCGCGCAGGGCGACCGGGTGCCCGTGCTGCTGTCCCTGGCCTCCTGGGATCCGGACGCGGAACACGTGCACGCGTGGGCCGCCCGCCGGATCGCCGAGGAGTACCCGCGGCTGCTGCGCGCGGAGTTCGGCGGCCCGGAGGGCCCGGGCCGGCTGGTCGAGGCGGAGCGGGTGCTGTACGTGCTCGACGGGCTGGACGAAATTCCGTCCCACCGGCGGACGTTGGCGTTGCAACGGCTCAACGAGTCGATGCCGGGGGACACCCCGGTCGTCGTGACCTGCCGGACGGACGAGTACCAGGCCGCCGTCCGGGAGTCCGACGTCCTGCGGTCGGCGGCCGTGGTCCGGGCCGATCCGGTGACGGTCGAGGACGTGGTCGCCTTCCTCCGCGCCGCCGCGCCGGCCCACCGGGCCGAGCAGTGGCGGCCGGTGATCGACGCGCTGCGCGCCGAGCCGGACGGACCGCTGGCCGCCGCCCTCGCCTCGCCCCTGATGGTGGGGCTGCTGCGCGAGGTGCACCTCACCGGGCCGGCTGATCCCGCCGTGCTCCTGGACCGGCTGCTGCTACCCGATGCCGCCGCCGTCGAGAACCACCTCCTCGACTCGCTGGTCGCCACGGCCTTCCCCGACGCACCGGCGCCGCCCGGCCGGCCGGGGCCGCACCGCCGCTGGCCGGCCCGGGCCGCGAAGCGGTGGCTCGGCAGCGTCGCGGCGGGCCTCGGCGGGTCGGGCGGCGAGGACATCGCGTGGTGGCAGGTGGGGGCGCCGGCGTGGCAGCGCGGTCTCGCGGCCGGAGTGGCCGGCGCGGTCCTGAGCCTTGCCTCGTCCTGGCCGCTGACGGCGGCCGAGCCGGAGGCGACCCTCGTCTTCGCCGGTGTGGCAGCCGCCTTCTACGCGGACGCCGCGACCAAGAAGCGCAGGTACGTCTCGCGCCGGATGCCCCGCGGCCGTACCCGGCCCTGGCGGCGCCCTTCACCCGGGATGCTCCTCCTGCTGGCGATCCTGGTGGCGCTGTTCGGCCTGATCAACGCCGCCTTCGTGTCCATCGGTGCCCGGAACGGGCACCTGTGGGCCGTGCTGATCATGCTGCCCGCGCCGCTGGTGGGTCTCTGGGCGGCAGCCCTGCTGGACCGGACGGCGACCTCAGACGACGCCGTGACTCCCGCGCGGTCGGCGGCGAAGGCGCTTCGACGGGCGACGGGAGCCGCCCTGGTGATCGGTTCACTCGTGACCTTCGCGGTCGTCACCGCGGTGCTGCTCGTTGCGAACCACGTGACCGTCAAGCTGGTGGTGCTCCTACCGGTCTTCGGCCTGCACGTCTCGCTGGTTTCCCTGCTCCGGTCACAACCGGGCCGGTACCTGCTCGCCCGCACGGTGCTGGTGGTGCGCGGGCGGCTGCCGTGGCGGCTGACGGCGTTCCTGGAGGACGCGCACCGGCGGGGCGTGCTCCGGCAGGCGGGGTCGGTGTACCAGTTCCGCCACGCCCGCCTGCGGGAGCGGCTGGTGCACCGCCGGGCCGTCGGGCGGCAGGGCGGGCGGTAGGGCGTGCGGCCCCGGTCCACCGTGGGGTGGGCCGGGGCCGCAGTTTCGTCCTTAGGCGGGAACGATGGCGAAGGCGCCGTTGCTGAGCCCGGTCTCGGTGTACTGGCCGCTGTCGATGGCCTGCGGCCCGTACGCGTCGAAGACCTGGCCGTTCACCGTGATGCCGGAGAAGTCCAGGCGGTCGAACGACGGGTAGCTCTGGCTCGGGGACTCGATCACGGCCTCGGCGCTGACGTTCTGGCCGTTGAGCCGCTGGGTGGTGTGCTCCGTCCAGCCCTTGGTGGTGTCGGTGATCGTCAGCGTGTAGTTCGAGCCGCCGCTGTTGACCACCGAGGCGGTGAAGCTGTCGCCGGCGTCCACCGGGTCGTTGAAGTACTGCGGCGGGGCCGGGTACATCTCGTACCAGGCGGAGTAGGCCGGGGCGCCGCTGGAGCAGTCGACCTGGACGCCGGTCTGCTCGACGGTCTGCGAGCCGTAGCCGTCGATGCCGACCCAGGGGGCGAACAGGTCGTTGGAGGTGTTGCACTGCACGGCGGGCATCGTCCACGAGCCGGAGACGCTCCGGAAGCCGTTGCCCTGGGCGACGTAGCCGCCCCAGACGCCGCCGTCGTAGCGCAGGCCGCCGTGCCCGTAGCTGTGCACGGTGGCGTGGGCGGTGTGGGTGGGGGCGGCCGAGGCGGCGGGTGCGGCGACGGCCGCGGCCGGGAGGGCCAGGGCGGCCGCGAGCAGCAGCCGGCCGGTGCGGGAAAGGGCCATGGGGGGCTCCTTCGCTGGGGGTTGTGGGGTGCGCCCAGCTTGGGGGCGGCCGCGGCGGCCGGGAAGGGCGGAGGTGGGGCCGGAACCCGACATGGCGGGAACCTGTCACCAAGTCAATCCCTTGATTTCCGGCTCCGAGTGGCGCACAGTCGGGACTCGTCCGCCGGTGGAGGCGGCCGCGGGGAGGAACGTCGTGCCGAGTACAGCCAGGTTCGCGGGCTTCGGCCTCGGCCTCGGCACGGTCGAGGAGGAGATCTACCTCCGGCTGCTCGGCGTCCCGGCCGCCGACGCGGAGTGGCTCGCCACCCGGCTGCACCTGCGGGTCGTCAGCGTCGTCGCCGCGCTGACCGCGCTGTCCGACCAGGGCCTGGTCGAGGGCTCCGGCGACGGGAACTGGGCCGCCGTCCCGCCCGACGTCGCCCTGGAGGAGCTCCTGCTGCGGCGCGAGGTCGAACTGCGGCGCGCCAGGGGCCGGATCGGCGAGCTCATGCGCACCTACCGGCAGGGCAGACCCGGCACCGAGGCGGGCGAGCTCGTCGAGGTGATCAGCGGCCGCGAGTCGATCGCCGAACTGTGGCGCACCCTGCAGCTCGGCGCCCGCGAGCGGCTGCGGATCCTGGACCGCCCCCCGTACGTCCGCCGGGCCGATCCGCAGACCGAACTCTCCCTGCTCGCCCGCGGCGTGAGCGCCCGGGTCGTGTACCACAGCGGCGTGCTGCGCGACCCGGAGCAGCTCGCCGGGATCCGCACCTTCACGGCGGCCGGGGAACAGGCCCGGGTGCACCCCGAACTCCCCCTGAAGCTCGCCCTGCTGGACGACCGCTACGCCCTGCTCCCGGTCACCGCGGGCACCGAGCTGCAGAGCGTCCTGCTGATCCGCCCCTCGACCCTCCTGGACGCGCTGGCCGGGCTGTTCGAGCTCTACTGGTCGCACGCGATGCGGCTGCCGGCCGTCCCCGAGGAGACCCCCGAGGACCGGCACCGGCAGCTGCTCACCCTGCTCGCGGCCGGACTGACCGACGAGTCCATCGGCCGCCAGCTGGGCGTCTCCACCCGGACGGTGCAGCGCCTCGTCCGGGAGCTGATGGACCGCTTCGGCGCCAGGACCAGGTTCCAGGCCGGCATCCAGGCCGCCCGGGCGGACCTGCTCTGACGCGGGTCGCTAGTGCGGATCGCCCTCGATCCGGCCCGCCAGCGCGCGGGCCGTGGGCCGCAGTTCGCGCCACCGGAGGACCAGCAGCGGGACGGCCAGGGCCAGGTAGACCCAGCTGAGCGCCAGGCGGGCGCTTTCGCCGGGGAGCACGAACTGGACGGCGAAGAGCGCGAACAGCAGGCCCGCCTTCCACGGAAGGAAGCGCAGGTCGAGCAGCAGGACGACCGCGAGGAGCGTCTGGGCCGCCGTCAGCAGCACCTCGTCCACCTGGCGCTCGACCAGCGGGAGCGAGGCGCCGCCGCCCCCGGCCAGGTAGGCGAGGGGGAGGCAGCCGATCAGCAGCGTCCACTGGTTGACCTTGCTGGACAGCAGCGCCCCGAGGCCGTCGTCGCCGCGCAACCGCCACGCGAACACCACGGCGACGATCAGCTCCGGTGCCTCGGAGGCGAGCGGCGCGAGCCACTGCACGAGGAGGAAACGGTCGATGCCGAGCGAGGCGCCCGCATTGACCAGCGAGGTCGCGAACGGCTCGGCGCACGCGAAGACGACCCCGGCGGCGACGGCGAAGACCAGGACGGTCGTGCACCGGCGCCGCGCGCGGGGCAGGGCGGCCAGCCGGGCCGGGACGCCGACCAGTTCCTCCTCGTCGGTCTCGCTGCACCGGCCGATCCGGAACAGGTAGTACGCGTACCAGGCGATCAGCACGGCGGCCAGCACCCACGAGATCTGCCGCGCCGCGGGCATCACGAAGGCCACCAGCGCGGCGACGCCCAGGAACGCGGTGTCGATGCGGCGGTGCTCGCGCAGCCCGATCCCGGGCGCCACCCCGCGGCGGCGCGCCGCGACGTACGCGGCCAGCGCGACCAGCGGCCAGCCGACGCCGACGAGCAGCCGGTTGGCGCCGGTCATGTTGGCGGCGGCGTAGGCGGCGTACTCGGGCCGGGTGCCCGCCGCGTACGCGAACCAGAGGTCGACGGCGTACTCGGGCAGGACGGCGATGAACGCGAGGAGGGCGAGGGCGAGCGGGCCGGAGATGTCGGCGCGGGCCGTTTCGGCGGCCCACATGAGCAGCAGCGCCGCGGACAGCACCCCGAGCCCGAACAGCGCCATCCCGGCCACCGGCGACGGGTGCACCCCGGCGATCCGCAGCACCACGGCCGGCAGCGCGCCGGCCACGGCCGCGGCCAGCCGCAGCGCCGTCACACCGCCGCTCGGGGGCGGCGCCGAGGGCGGCTCTGCGGTGCCCCGCGGGGCGGTCACGGGCAACTCCTGGGCCATGGGCCGTCCTCACGCGCTCGGGAACGCGAGCAGGTTAGGGGTCTGTCTTCGAACCCCCGTCGTCCGCCCGGAGGGCGGGCCGTGCGGCGTCTGGGTGCGTGCATCGCAAGGCGGAGGAGGGAGTC
>NZ_JBHWGV010000051.1:0-11953 GCF_042732955.1 Kitasatospora sp. NPDC059747
CGCGCCGCCCACGAACTGCGGGCGCGCCGGGGGGGGTTGGGGGTGGGCGGGGGGGTTGCCCGGCGGGCGGCCCCAGCGGGCCGGCGCGGGGCGTTCGGGGCGCGGAACCTACCCGCCCGCCCGCTCCCGGCCTGAGGGGGTTCTCCTGACCCGAGGGGGTCAGTCCTTGCGGCGCCCGGACATCCAGACGAACACGAGGATGCCCGCGAACAGGAACAGCACGCCCTGGTAGACGGCCGCGTACCCGGCGCCCGCGACCAGCCACAGCGAGAAGCCGAACGCGCCCAGGCCCAGCACCGCGTCGCGGACGAGACGGGCGCCGGCCACCTCGCGCCCGCCGCGCACCAGCCAGTAGAGCTGGGCGGCGGTGGAGAGCAGGTAGGGGACGGTCGCGGTGAAGGTGGTGATCAGCACGAGGGCGTCGAACGCGCCCTTCGCGCCGGACGCGAAGTTGAGCACCGTCAGCACCGAGGCCAGCGCCACGCTGACGACGACGCCGAGCACCGGCACCCCGCGCTTCTCCTTGGCGAACGCGGCCGGGAACAGCCCGTCCTTGGCGGCCGCGTACGGCGCCTGCGCGGCCAGCAGCGTCCAGCCGTTGAGCGCGCCCGTCATCGAGATCAGCGCGGCCACGGCGATGACCGTCCCGCCCCACGAGCCGCCGAACATCGCGTTCACGGCGTCCGAGAACGGCGCGGAGGAGTGGACGAGCTCGTCGTGTGCGACGGTGCCGAACACCGCCAGCGTGCCGAGCAGGTAGACCAGGGCCGCGCCCGCCGTGCCGAGGACGCTCGCCCGGCCGACGTTGCGCTCGGGGTCGCGGACCTTGCCCGCGCTCATCGCGGCCGACTCGACGCCCAGGTAGCTGAAGAGCAGGATCGCCGCGGCGGCCGTCATGCCGCCGACCACGCCCTGGCCGGAGGCGTCGAACGGGCCGAGGTTCTTCGGGTCGAAGAAGCCGAGGCCGCCCACCGCGACCAGCGCCAGCGGGATGAACTTGAGGACGGTGGAGACGAGTTGGACGGCCCCGACGTACCGGGTGCCGGCCAGGTTCGCCAGCGCGGGCAGCCACTGCACGGTCAGCGCGGCGGCGATGGTGACCACGGTGGAGTGCTGGACGGGGACCAGCACGTCGAGGTATCCGACGGCCGCGACGGCGAGCGCCGCGTTGCTGACCCACGTGGTGATCCAGTACGACCAGGCGGAGATGAACCCGGCGAAGTCGCCGAACGCCTCACGGGCGTAGACGTAGGGACCGCCGGTGCGCGGGTTGCGGCGGGCCAGCTGCCCGAAGACGAGCGCGAGCGCGATCGCACCCACGGTCAGCACCGCGAACGCGACCAGGCTGACCGTCCCGAACGGCGCCACGGCGGCCGGGATCATGAAGATCCCGCCGCCGATGATGTTCCCCATCACGAGCGCGGTCGCGGTCGGCAGGCCGAACCGCCCGCCCGAACGGGAGGGGGAGGGGGTGGCGGGGCCCGCGTCGGTGGGCGGGGTCGGCCGGGGAGCCTGCCGGGTCACGGCCGGGCTGGTCTGCATGGGGGTGGTGCGCCTTTCCTGGTCCTGCTGCGCTCGGTGGAGCGACCGCCCATGCTCACAGAGAGATACCGCTCTGTACCAAATCGGTGGTTTTCGTCCCGCCGCACCAGGCCCGCCACCGCAAGATTTCCGGCCGGGCGTCCCTTGCACCGGCACTCGTCCGGCGGGGCGCTCACCATGATGATCACGGCGAACGCCCCGCCGGGTGCTCACGGCAGCCGCAGGACGAGCTTCCCGGTGTTCTCGCCGCTGAACAGCATCCGGAACGTCTGCGGGAAGTCGTCGACCGTGCCCTCGACCACGTGCTCCTTGACCTTGATCCGGCCCTCGCCGATCCAGCCGGCGATCTCGGCCGCGGCCTCGGCGTAGCGGCGCGCGTAGTCGAAGACGACGAAGCCCTCCATGCGGGCCCGGCGCACCAGCAGGGACAGGTAGTTGGAGGGGCCCTGGACGGCGGTCTCGTTGTTGTACTGGCTGATCGCCCCGCAGATCACGACGCGGGCGTGCATCGCGAGGCGGCTGAGGGCGGCGTCGAGGATGTCGCCGCCGACGTTGTCGAAGTAGACGTCGATGCCGTCCGGGGCGTGCGTGCGCAGCGCCTTGCGGACGTCCTCGGCGCGGTAGTCGACGGCGGCGTCGAAGCCGAGTTCGTCGGTGAGCAGGGCGCACTTCTCCGGCCCGCCGGCGATCCCGATCACCCGGCAGCCCTTGACCTTGGCGATCTGGCCGACCATCGTCCCGACGGCGCCGGCGGCGCCGGACACCACGACCGTCTCGCCCTCCTTGAGCGCGCCGACGTCCAGCAGGCCGAAGTACGCCGTCATGCCGGGCATGCCGAGGGCGCCCAGGTAGGTCGAGAGCGGCGCGAGCGCCGGGTCGACGCGCAGCGCGCCCTTGCCGTCCGACACGGCGTACTCCTGCACGCCGAACGCGCCCACGACGTGGTCGCCGACCTTGAACCCCGGGTGCCGCGACGCGACGACCTCGACCACCGACCCGGCCCGCATGACCTCGCCGATCCCCACCGGCGGCAAGTACGACGGCCGGTCGTCCAGCCATCCGCGCATCGCCGGGTCGAGCGACACGAAGCGCGTCCGCCCGACGAACTCCCCCTCCCCGGCCTCGCCGACCGCGCCGTCGACCAGCTCCCAGTCCCCGTCGCGCACCTCCCCGACGGGCCGGCGGGCAAGACGGACCTGGCGATTGACAGCGGACATGGGGGCGCCTCCAGTCGGTACGGCGATGACACGTGAGCGTGATTCTAAGCAAGCGCTTAGTCATCTGGCCAGAGGGGGTGTGTCCGACCCTCCCGGTAGCCTCCGGGCGTGCACACCGAACTGATCGAGGGCGTCGTCGCGCCCGTCCGCCGCTCGTGGGCCGACTCGAACGTCGCCTCCGCCATCCGCGAGCAGCTTCGCCCGCGCCTGCGCGAGCTCGGCCTGTTCGCGGGCTCCGGCGACCTCGACTTCCCGGGCACGGCGAACCGCTACGTCCCGCACCTGGCGGTCATACCGGCGGCACTGGCCAGGACGGAAGGCGCGCTGCTGCCCGAACAGACGCTCCTCGTGGTCGAGGCCGTCCCGCCGGGGTGCACCGACACGAGCCACACCACCTCGAAGCGCCGCCGTCGCTACGCGCAATTCGGCGCCCCCGGCTACCTCCTGGTCGATCGCGGGAAGCGCACGTGGACCCTGTTCACCCGGCCCGGCGAGCCCGACTACGCCCTCGTCGAGGGCCCGTACCCCCTCGGCTTCCCCATCCGGCTGCCCGCGCCGCTCGACGTGGAGCTGGCTACGGGCGAGTTCTGAGAGTCACGGCGCCGCGCAATTCCCAGCTCGCCCGGGCTGCTGTCCGTTCCGGCCGCTATGGGGGCCGAACCTTCAGTGGTCCCGGTCGGCCGGCTTCCAGCCGAGGGCGGGGCCGAGGCGGGTGGCGAGGTCGGTGAGGATCTGGACGTAGTCCTCGGGGGCGAAGGTGAAGGGCAGGGCGAACGCGACCTCGTCGATCTCCCGGAACGAGGCGTGGGCGTGGAGCTGTTCGACGAGCTCGTCCGTCGTGCCGACGAAGTCGCGCTCGAACAGCAGCCGGGCCGGGCCCTGCGGTATCCCGGTCCGGGGCGCCCGGGAGGCGGCGTAGGCCTCGTACGTGGCGCGCTGGGCGGGCGTGGCGCTGTCGGTGGGGATCACGACGAGCCCCTGGGAGACGCGGGCGCGGTCGCCGTCCGGGTGGGCGGCGCGGAAGGCGCGGACGAGGGCGAGCTGGATCGCCGCGAAGTCGTACGACTCGGCCTCCTCCTCCGGCTTCACGACGCTGCTGATCAGCAGGTTCAGCCCGTTCTCGCCCGCCCACCGCGCCGAGCGCAGGCTCCCGGCGCCGTACCAGATCCGGGAGGCGAGCCCGGGGGAGTGCGGCTGGACGCGCCGCGAGTAGACCTCGATGCCCTCGGTCCCGGCGAAGTCGGAGGCGGGTTCGCCCCGGACGAGGTCGAGCAGGCGCCGGGCGCGGGCCGGGCCGAAGTCCTGGTGGTCGCCGGTGTCGGGGTAGAGGGCGCCGCGCACCCGGTCGTAGTGGGCGGGCGGGCCGGCGCTGACGCCCGCGTTGAGCCGGCCGCCGGAGAGCACGTCGACGGTGGCGAGGTCCTCGGCGAGGCGCAGCGGGTTCTCCCAGCCGAGGGGCGTGACGGCGGTGCCGAGCTCGATGCGGCGGGTGCGCTGGCTGGCGGCGGCGAGGACGGCGACGGGGGAGGAGATGCCGTACTGGAGGTGGCGGTGGCGCAGCCAGGCGCTGTCGAAGCCGAGGCGTTCGCCGAGTTCGATGAGTTCGAGGGTGGTCTCGTGGCCGCGGCGCGGGTCGGCCTCGTCGAAGAGGCCGATGGTGAGGAAGCCGAGCTTGCGCAGCGGTCGTGGGGTGGTCGACGACGGCATGGCGGCCTCCGGGCGGGCGACGGGACGTTCAAGGGGTACGGGTCGAACCTACGCATGCCGTCCACCGCCCCACAAGATCGCCGGCGGACCGTCAACGCAGTCGCAACCCGCCCGCCACACGGCGCAACACGACGGGCCCCCGCCCACGGTGCGGAGGCCCGTCGTCACCCGGGGGTCAGCAGCTGCGCAGCTCCGGGCTCTGGTTGCGGATCTGGTTGTGCAGGGACGTGAACTCCCGGTACGCCTCGCTGGTCTCGGCGCCGGGCCGGAAGGCCGCGACGCGGTGGCAGTTGACGAACGCGAGGGTCACGTCGAAGTGCCGCTCCAGGCTGCCGCGGATGGCGTTGCTGGCGAGGGCGCGGAGCAGCTGGGCGCGCTCCTCGTCGGTGGGGGTGGTGTTGTCGTTGACGAACTCATCGTCGCCGGCGGCGAGTTCGGTGCTGAGGCCGGCGACCACCTGGTAGGCGTAGGGGAGCGACGTGCGGACCGTTTCGACGAAGTCGGCCTCGTCGACCTCGCCGTGCGCGGCCTGGGCGAGGAGGGCGGGGGAGACGTCGAGCGACATGGGGGTGTCCTTTCCCGGGGGTGCGTGGGGCTGGTGGTGCCGAAGGCGTCAACGGTTAACGAAGATGAAAACCATTGCTACATGGACTGTCCTCGACTCCCTGATGTCCTGTCAAGTACGGCGCGGAGCGACCGCCCCCGCCGCGCGCCGCCCCCTCCGCTTCACTCCCCCGCCCGCTCCCTCGCCGCCATGACGTCGTCGCCGTGCCGGAACGCCCAGGCGCCGAACGCCTCGATCGGCTCCAGGAGGGTCCGCCCCAGCTCGGTCAGCGAGTACTCGACATGCGGCGGCGACCCCGCGTACGCGCGGCGCTCGACGAGCCCGTTGACCTGCAGCCGGCGCAGCGTCTCCGTGAGCACCTTGGGACTGATCCCGCCGATCCGCCCGCGCAGTTCGCCGGGCCGCTCGGGGCCGTCGCGCAGCGCCCAGACCACCACCGCGTTCCAGGTGTTGGCGAGCAGGTCGAAGGCGAGGCGGGCGCGGCAGTCGGCGAGGAAGTCCTGGTCAGTGGTCACTTACCAGATGGTGCCTGAGCGGTTTCCTACTGTCGTCCCGAATCCGAGCGACGGGTTCACCTCGAGGAGGCAGCAGCAGATGAGGATCGGGATCGTAGGCACCGGGAGCATGGCGCGCGTGCTCGGCGGGAGGTGGTCGCGGGCCGGCCACGACGTGCTGGTGGGCGGCCGGGACACGAGCCGCGCCGCGGCCCTGGCCGACCGGATCGGCGCGCGGTCGGGTACTCTGCGGGACGCGGCCGTCCACGGCGGCGACGCGGTGTTGCTGGCCGTGCCCTTCGCGGCGGCGGTCGACGTGGCACGCGGTCTGGCCGATGCCCTACCCGACCGGACGCTGATCGACTGCACCAACCCGGTGGTGGAAGGGTTCGTCCTGGCGACTCAGGGCGGCCCCTCGGCTGCCGAGCGCGTCGCCGCCGCCGCGCCCGGGGCCTCGGTGGTCAAGGCCTTCAACCTCTGCCACGAGAGCGTGTGGAGCCTGACACCGCCGGTCTTCGACGGACGCCCGCTCGCCGTGCCTGTCTGCGGCGACGACGAACGGGCCCTGGAGGCCGTACGGCTCCTCGTTCGCGACCTCGGCTGTGAGCCCGTCAACGCCGGCGGGCTCGCCCGGGCAGGACTGCTGGAGGCCACGGCCGCGCTGCTGATCGGCCTGTGGGTGGGCGAGGGCGTGGACGCCCAGGCGATCGCGCCGCCGCTGGAGTACGCCGGGTAGCCCCCGGCCCCCGGCCCCCGGCCCCCGGCCCCCACCCCCAGGCCTTAGCCCGCGGGTTCGGGTGCCTTGTCGGCGACGGGGGCCGGGACCTTGGGGACCTTGATGACGAACACCGCCATCACCACCGCCAGCACCGCGAACACCAGCCCCATCTCGAACGCCCGGGAGATGCCGTGCACCAGCACCGCCGACGAGTACGGTGCCGGCAGCTTCCCGGTGGCCCTGAACTGGAGGGCCTGTTGCGGCGTCGCCGCGTGGAGGAACTTCGCGACCTGCTGCTGCGCCTCGTTACGGCTGGCCGTGCCGTAGACCGTCACCAGGATGGACAGCCCGAGCGAACCGCCCACCTGCTGCATCGCGTTGAGCGTGCCGGTGGCCGCGCCCGTCTCGTGCGGGGCCACCTGCGACACGACCGTCAGCATGACCGGGACGAATATCGAGCCCATGCCGAAGCCGAACAGCAGCGTCGGCCCGAGGACGCCGGAGGCGTATGTCGTGTCGAGGGAGATCCGGGTCGCCCAGAACACCCCGCCCAGCACTAGCAGCGAGCCGACGACGAAGAAGGGCTTGGCCCCGAACCGGACCTGGTTGCGGGCGGCGAACTGCGCCGCGGCGACGATGGCGACACTGATGGGCAGGAACGCGAAGCCCGCCCGCAGCGGGCTGAACCCGAGGATCTCCTGTACGAACAGGGTGATGAAGAAGAAGATGCTGAACATCGCCGCGGCGAGGCACAGCATCAGCCCGAACGCGCCCGCGCGGCTGCGGCTGCGCAGCAGGTGCAGCGGGGTGATCGGCTGTGGCACGCGCCGTTCGTTCAGCAGGAACGCGGTGAGCAGGACGACGGCGAGGCTGAACGCGAGGAGCGTCACCGCGTCCGTCCAGCCGTGGTCGGAGGCGCGGATGAACCCGTACACCAGGGACACCATGCCGGTGGTGGCCGTGAACGCGCCCAGGAGGTCGAAGCGGCCGGGGTGCCGTTCGGACTCGTTGATGTAGAGCGGCGCCAGGAGGGCGATCGCGATGCCGATCGGCACGTTGACGAACAGCACCCACCGCCAGGACAGCCAGGAGGTCAGCATGCCGCCGAGCAGCAGCCCGACCGCGCCGCCCGCACCGGCCACGGCCGAGTAGACGCCGAACGCGCGGTTGCGCTCGGGCCCTTCCTTGAAGTTGGTCGCGATCAGCGCGAGCGCCGTCGGCGAGGCGATCGCGCCGCCCAGGCCCTGGAGCGACCGGGCCGCGAGCAGCCACGCGGCGTTCTGCGCGACGCCGCCGAGCAGTGAGGCGAAGGAGAAGACCAGCACGCCGACGATGAACACGCGCCGGCGCCCGAGGATGTCGCCGGTGCGCCCGCCGAGCAGCAGGAGCCCGCCGAACGTCAGGGTGTAGGCGTTGATCACCCACGACAGGTTGGTGGTGGAGAAGTTCAGCGCCCGCTGGATGTGCGGCAGCGCGATGTTCACGATCGTGATGTCGAGGACGACCATGAGCTGCGTGGCCGCGATGACGGTGAGCGCTATCCCCGGGTGCTGGCCGCGGCGGGCGGACGCCGGCGGAGCCGAGGCCAGGGCGTGGGAGGTGGCCATGGCAGGTCCCCCAATGGCTTTGGGAGCGAACGACGGGAGGGAACGGTTTCGTTCACTAAGACCGACAGTAGTCCCGGGCGCATTGGGAGCACAACGGGCATTACCAACGGTCGGCTGGTTCCGGACAATCAGTGAACCGAGGTGTGAACGGGATGAACGGGTGGAAGAGGTGGAAACCGTGCCGTGCTACCCGTTCTTGCGGAGATCCAGGTAGGGGAACAGGTCGAGGAAGGGTCTGGCGGTGACGCGGACGCTCCCGCCGAAGGGGTTGTCGAAGTCCCAGATCATGAACAGCAGGAAGGCGATCAGCGCGCTGAAACACCCGGCCAGCGCCAGCTCCCGCGGCGTGTGGCGGATCTGGAGGGCGAAGAGCATGCCGACGGTGATGGCGGCTCCCGCGATCAGCCCGATCCAGACCAGGCCGGGCATGGTGGCGCCGGCGTACTGACCGCGGGCGCTGCGGGCGTCGTCGGCGACGGTGATCCGGTCCAGGATCGGCAGGTAGGACTGCGCCTCCAGCTCGGTCGTGGGCGGCCTGGTGGCGACGTCGGCACGGACCTGTTCGAGCAGCTGGGTGCCCTTGTCGGAGATCGTTCCGTGATCGCCCATGTACGTCCACTCGACCCGGACGACGTACGACACGTAGGCGTCCACGTCCGCCCTGATCTTGTCGCGGACCTCGGGCGGGTAGACCGCCGCACGGTCCCCGACCTCGTGGAGCGCCTGGGCCTCGCGGAGCACGTCGTCCTCGGCGGCGACGCGGGCCTGCCACACGCCGGCGATCGCCAGCCCGAGGACGATCGCGTAGACGATCCCGATCATCATCGTGATGTACTCGATGACGTCCGGAGTCTCGTCGTGTCTCGGCTCGGTGCTCTGGTGGCGCCGCAGGAGCACCACCGCCCCGGCGACGAGGCACGCTGCGGCCGCGGCGACGACCAGCGCCACCCATGGACCCATCGGAACTCCCTCTCACTGGCTGGCTTCTACGGTCGGCGGCCCGGTCCTTGCGACGCGGGCGTCGGGGTGTCCGGTGACGAGGCGTCATCGCCGGCCCTGCTCATGGCCGCCGCCTCGGCCGCGCCCCGGGCGCAGCGCCGCCGCCGCGATGACCGCGGGCACGAGGATCAGCAGCATGGTGGCCGCCATCGGGACGCCCGGGTGGTGCGGAGGCGCGGTGGTCGGGCCGACCGGCGGTGCGCGGAACGTGGGCGCCCGGGTGGGGGCCTGGGTCGGCCACGCCGGGCTCGGGCGGGGGGTGTCCGGTGCGACCGGACTGGCGGCCGCAGGCCCGGTGGGTTGGGGCGACGGCTGTGGTTCGGTGGCGGCCGGGTTGGCTGCGGCGGGGGCGGGCCCGGCGGCGGGGGCAGCGGCGGCCGGGGCCGGATTCTGCGCAGCCGGTGCCGGTGCCGGTGCCGGTGCCGGTGCGGGTGCCGGTGCGGGTGCCGCCGGCGGAGGTGGTGCCGGGGCTGGCGGCGGCGCGGAGGGCGGGGCCGGAACAGGTGACGGACTCGGAAGCGACGGCGATGGCGAGGGCGAGGGCGACGGCGAGGCGACGGGCGGGGGCGAGGTGGGCGTCTGCGTCGGCGTGGTGGAGGGGACTGGTGAGGCAGTCGGCGTGGGTGAGGGGCTGGGTGTCGGCGTGGGGGACGGGCTCGACGGCGGGGTGGGTGTCGGAGTGGGCGTCGGAGTGGGAGAGGGCGTCGGAGTAGGGGAAGGCGTGGGCGTGGGACTCGGGCACGGACGCAGGTGGTGATGATGGTGATGGTGGTGACCACCGTGGTGGTGGCCACTGCGCTCGTCACCGTCACCGTCACCGTCGCCGTCCAGGCGCCCGGCGCCGGCGCTGTCCGAGAGCGTCGGCGATGGCGTCGGCGCAGAGGTGGGGCACGGCCGGTGATGCTGGTGCGGAGGCCGGTGGTGGTCACGCTCCGGAGCGATGGTGACCTCGACCGGAGCGGTCCCGCCCACCCGGAGGCACACGCAGAAACCGGCCACCGGGCCCGCCGGATGCCCACCACCGTGGTGCCCGGCGCCC
Source organism: Kitasatospora sp. NPDC059747 (assembly GCF_042732955.1). Lineage (NCBI taxonomy): Bacteria > Bacillati > Actinomycetota > Actinomycetes > Kitasatosporales > Streptomycetaceae > Kitasatospora > Kitasatospora sp. NPDC059747. The sequence continues at coordinate 9,889 of NZ_JBHWGV010000051.1, forward strand.
GCCGCGGACGCCCCACCCACCAGCACGCCCACGGCCACCACGCTCGCGACCGCACCCGCCGTACGCACCCACCGGCCGGGGCGGACGCGTTCTGTGCCTGCCGGCAGCAGCCGCTCGACCTCTGGGGACCGGGGAATGAGCTCCACACCTCCCAGGGGTGACGGCACAGTGCGCGGCGGACTTCGATCGGGCGGCCCGACCGGGGACACGCGTGGCGCCCTCCGGCCGCCGTCAGGATCTCCCCGCGGTACTTCGTCAACCAACAGGCGCGCCGGGCACCTGCGGCCGTTCGGTCCAAGGGCGGACAGGTTCAGTCGCGCGGCCGGGCACCGGCGTGTCGGCCGCGCGGGTGTCCGGTGGCTGGGCACGCACTCCCACCGCCTCGGCACACTCAGTAGGATCTTCGTGTTCCCCGGTCACCCGAGACGGTTCGCGGTGTGGCCGTTTCGTAGCAGGTCCATCTGGAGGAGAAACCCTCATGGCTCAGGTCACCCTCAAGGGCAACCCGGTTCAGGTCGCGGGCGAGCTGCCGCAGTCGGGCAGCCAGGCGCCCTCGTTCACCCTCGTCGGTGCCGGTCTCGTCGACGCGTCGCTGAAGGACTTCGCGGGCAAGCGCAAGGTCCTCAACATCTTCCCCAGCGTCGACACCCCGACCTGCGCGGCCTCCGTCCGCAAGTTCAACGCCGAGGCCAACGAGCTCAGCGACACCGTCGTGCTGTGCATCTCGGCCGACCTGCCGTTCGCGCAGGCCCGCTTCTGCGGCGCCGAGGGCCTGGAGAACGTCAAGACCCTCTCCACCTTCCGCAACCGCGACTTCCACGCCGCCTACGGCGTCGACATCGCCGCGGGCGCCATGGCCGGCCTGACCGCGCGCGCCGTCGTCGTGCTGGACGAGAACGACAACGTCCTGCACACCGAGCTCGTGGCGGAGATCGCCGACGAGCCGAACTACGACGCGGCCCTGTCGGCCCTGAAGTAAGGCGCCTCCCGCTCCGACCGGTGGGGGGGGGGGGCGGGGGGGGGCCGCGGGCCGCCCCGGGGGGCTGGCACGCCCGGGGCGGGGGGGCCCCGCCCTCACGCCCCCCCCCCCCCCCCCGGGCGGGGGGGCGGGGCCGCCCCCCCCCCCCCCCCCCACCGGTTTCAGCTGACCACCGGCTTCAGGGGCCCACCGCCTTCAGCGGCCCCTGGTTTCAGCCGCCCGCCGGGACCCGGAGGGTGCCGTAGCGCTGCATTCGCTGCCAGCGGAGGCGGGAGCCGGCCAGCGCGGTGAAGACCGACTGGATCACCACCAGGTACATCAGCTGCCGGTAGACGAACTGCTGCAGCGGCAGGCTCCACAGCGGTCCCAGCCGCTCCTTGTCGAGCCGGAACGCGTACGCGCCCATCAGCATCTGGACCAGCAGGAAGGCCGCCCACGTTCCGATGATCCGCACCGGGTCGAGGAAGACGACCCCGTACAGCGCGAAGACGTCGACGACGGGGGCGAGCAGGGGCAGCAGCACCTGGAACATCAGCAGGTAGAGCAGTCCGCGCCGGCCGAGCTTGCCCGCCTGTCCGCGCTGGACGAGGGCGCCGCGGTGCTTCCACATCGCCTGGAGCGTGCCGTAGCACCAGCGGTAGCGCTGACGCCACAGGGCGCCCAGGGAGGCGGGAGCCTCGGTCCAGGCCTTGGCGCGCTCCTCGTAGACCACCCGCCAGCCGGCACGGCAGAAGGCCATGGTGAGGTCGGTGTCCTCGGCGAGGGTCTCCTCGCCCACGCCGCCGACGGCCAGCAGGGCGGAGCGGCGGAAGGCGCCGACGGCACCCGGGACGGTGGGCATGCACTCGGCGAGGTCGAACAGGCGGCGGTCCAGGTTGAAGCCGACCACGTACTCGATGTGCTGCCAACGGCCGAGCAGGCCGCCGCGGTTGATCACCTTGGCGTTGCCGGAGACGGGGGGGGCGGCGGCGGCGGGGGCGGGGGGCCCCGCGGTCGCACGCGGGGGTCGCCCGGCTGCGCCCGCGGCTGCTGACCGGCATGGCGGAGCGCGGCATCCCGCCCGAGGTGGCCGAGGACGTCTACGGC